>NZ_JBCLVN010000004.1:0-245797 GCF_039548315.1 Cellulomonas olei | reverse complement strand
GGCGCCCGGTCCCGCCGGCGTCGTCGCGGCGCCCGGTCCCGCCGGCGTCGTCGCGGCGCCCGGTCCCGCCGGCGTCGTCGCGGCGCCCGGTCCCGCCGGCGTCGTCGCGGCGCCCGGTCCCGCCGGCGTCGTCGCGGCGCCCGGTCCCGCCGGCGTCGTCGCGGCACCCGGTCCCGCCGGCGTGCCGGGCACCTCGCTCTCCGTGCGGGCGTGCCGCGGCGGGATCGCGAGCCGCAGCACGTCGGGCAGCGTGCCCGCGTACCGGTCCGCGACCGCCCGCGCGAGCCGCGCGACCGCGGGCGTCAGCACCGGCTCGGCGGACACGACCCGGCGCAGCGGGACGAGCCCGCCGTCGTGGTCGGCCTCGGCGACACGCTCGAGCAGGTACCCGTCGACGTCCTGCGACCCGAACCGCACCTTGACGCGCGTGCCCGGGCGCGCCGCCTCGTCGAGCGTGGCGGGGACCAGGTACTCGAACGGGCGGTCGAGGTGCGGCGGCGAGAGCTCGACGGCCACCCGCGCGACCGGCAGCGCACCCGCCGGCTCGACGTCGACGTCCCGGGCCCGCGCGCGCCGCCGCGGACGGGCCGGCGCGTCGAGCCCGGCGAGCACGGGCTGCTCGGGGACGCCCGCCGGTTCCCCGCGCGCCGCCGCGCCGGTCATGTCGGTCAGGACAGCGCCGCGCGCAGGGCGTCCGCGCGGTCCGTGCGCTCCCACGTGAAGCCGGGCAGCTCGCGCCCGAAGTGGCCGTACGCCGCGGTGCGCCGGTACACGGGCCGCAGCAGGTCGAGATCGCGGATGATCGCGGCGGGGCGCAGGTCGAACACCTCGCGGATCGCGTCGGTCAGCCGGGCGTCCGGGACCTCGCCGGTGCCGAACGTCTCGACGTACAGGCCGACGGGGTGGGCCTTGCCGATGGCGTACGCCACCTGCACCTCGCAGCGCCGGGCGAGACCGGCGGCGACGACGTTCTTCGCCACCCAGCGCATCGCGTAGGCGGCGGAGCGGTCGACCTTCGACGGGTCCTTGCCGGAGAACGCGCCGCCGCCGTGGCGCGCCATCCCGCCGTACGTGTCGACGATGATCTTGCGACCCGTCAGCCCGGCGTCGCCCTGGGGTCCGCCGACCACGAACTGGCCGGTCGGGTTCACGAGCAGGCGGTACCCGTCGGTGTCGAGGTCGATGCCGGCCTCGGCGAGCACGGGCGCGACGACCTCGGAGGCGATGGCGGGCTCGAGCTGGGTCTCGAGCTGCACGCCCGGCCCGTGCTGGGTGGACAGCACCACGGTGTCGAGCCGCACCGCGCGGTCGCCCTCGTAGCCGATCGTGACCTGCGTCTTGCCGTCCGGGCGCAGGTCCGGGACCAGGCCCTCCTTGCGCACCAGCGCCAGGCGCTCGGCGAGCCGGTGCGCGAGCCAGATCGGCAGCGGCATGAGGCCGGGCGTCTCGTCGCTGGCGTAGCCGAACATGAGCCCCTGGTCGCCGGCGCCCTGCAGGTCGAGCGGGTCGTGGTCGTCGGCGTCGTGCCGGGACTCCCACGCCTTGTCGACGCCCTGTGCGATGTCGGGCGACTGCTGGCCGATGGACACCGAGACGCCGCACGAGTCGGCGTCGAAGCCGATCTCCGAGGACGTGTAGCCGATGCCGCGCACGACCTGCCGGACGATCTGGGGGATCTCGACGTAGGCGCTCGTCGTGACCTCGCCCGCCACGTGCACGAGGCCGGTGGTGACCATCGTCTCGACCGCCACGCGGGCGGCCGGGTCCTGCTCCAGCATCGCGTCCAGGATCGCGTCGGAGATCTGGTCGCACACCTTGTCCGGGTGGCCCTCGGTGACGGACTCGGACGTGAAGAGGCGCATGTCGGCGGTCATGCGCACAGGCTATCGGCCCGCGCCGACGCTCAGCGGCCGAGCCTGTGGACCACCGCGTCCCAGAGCCCGTCGGCGACCGCGTCCTTGGTCCCCTCGACGTGCGCGACGACCTCGCCGGCCGAGTCCAGCACGGTCACGGCGTTGTCGTCGGTGCCGAAGCCGAGCCCGCCCCCGACGGCGTTGACGGCCAGCAGGTCCGCGCCCTTGCGGCGCGCCTTCTCGCGGCCGTGGTGCAGCACGTCGCCGGAGGCGTCCCCGGTCTCGGCGGCGAAGCCGACGACGACCTGCCCCGGCCGCGGCGGGTCCGCGACCAGCCCGGCGAGCACGTCCGGGTTCTGCACCAGCTCCAGCGGCGCGACGGTGCCGGCCGCGGACTTCTTGATCTTGTGGTCGCTCCCGGCGGCGGGCCGGAAGTCGGCGACCGCCGCCGCCATGACGACCACGTCGGCGTCGACGGCGCAGTCGCGCACCGCGTCCTGGAGCTGGGCGGTCGTCTCCACCGGGACCACCTGCACGCCGGCCGGTGGCCGGACCTGGAGGTTCGCGGCGACCAGCGTGACGCGCGCGCCGCGGGCCAACGCCGTGCGGGCGAGCGCGACCCCCTGGCGCCCGGAGGACCTGTTGCCCAGGAACCGCACCGGGTCGAGCGGCTCGCGGGTCCCGCCCGCGGAGACGACGACGGTGAGCCCGAGCAGGTCCGGCGTGCGGGGCTTGCCCTCCGCGTCCACCAGCGCCAGCGCGGCCCCGACGACGGCCTCCGGCTCCGGCAGGCGTCCCGGCCCGCTGTCCGCGCCGGTCAGCCGTCCGCTGTCCGGGTCGAGCACGTGCACGCCGCGCTGCCGCAGCGTCGCGACGTTCGCCCGCGTGGCCGGGTGCTGCCACATCTCCGTGTGCATCGCCGGCGCCATGAGCACCGGGCACGTCGCCGTCAGCAGGGTCGCGGCGAGCAGGTCGTCCGCGCGCCCGGACGCCGCGCGGGCCAGCAGGTCGGCGGTCGCGGGCGCGACGACGACCAGGTCGGCCTGGCGCCCGAGGCGCACGTGCGCCACCTCGTCGACGTCGTCGAACACCTCGGGCGTCACCGGGTGCCCGGACAGGGCCTCCCACGTGGCGCGCCCGACGAACTCCAGCGCGGCGCGCGTGGGCACGACGCGGACCTCGTGGCCCGCCTCCGTGAGCAGGCGCAGCACGTGCGCCGCCTTGTAGGCGGCGATGCCGCCCGCGACGCCCAGGACGATGCGCACGCCGCGCCCCGGGGCCTCAGCCCTCGTTCTGGGCGGTGACCGTCAGGAGGCCGGCGTCGATCTCGCGCATCGCGATGGACAGCGGCTTCTCCTGCGGGCGGGTCTCCACCAGCGGGCCGACGTACTCGAGCAGGCCCTCGTTGAGCTGCGAGTAGTAGGCGTTGATCTGGCGCGCGCGCTTGGCCGAGTAGATGACCAGCGCGTACTTGGAGTCCGCGCGCTCGAGCAGGCGGTCGATGGGCGGGTCGGTGATGCCGATGGGCTCGGCGACGGTTCCGGACACGGTGGCTCCCGTTGTCGAAGGGTGGGGACTGCCGGTCAGTCTACCGCGGCCGGCAGGCCCATCAGGGCGACCAGCTCGTCGGTGGCGCGCCGCACGTCGTCGTTCACGATGACGTGGTCGAACTCGGACTCCGCGGCCATCTCCACCTCGGCGGTCGCCAGCCGGCGGGCGCGCTCCTCGGCGTCCTCCGTGCCGCGCCCCACGAGCCGGCGCACCAGCTCCTCCATCGACGGCGGGGCGAGGAAGACGAACTGCGCGTCGGGCATGGTGGTGCGGACCTGCCGCGCGCCCTGCAGGTCGATCTCGAGCAGCGCGGGCTCCCCGGCGGCCAGCCGGTCCTCGACGGGCCGCCGGGGGGTGCCGTAGCGGTTGCGGCCGTGCACGACCGCCCACTCCAGGAGCTCGCCGTCCGCCACCATCGCGTCGAACTGCTCGGGCGACACGAAGTGGTAGTGGACGCCGTCCACCTCCCCCGGCCGCGGCGGGCGGGTGGTGGCGGAGACCGACAGCCAGACCTGCGGGTACCGGGCACGGAGGTCGGCGGACACGGTGCCCTTGCCGACGGCGGTCGGTCCGGCGAGGACGGTCAGCCGGGCGCGCGGCGTCGTCATGCGGTCTGGTGCTCCTGGAGTTGTGCGGCCCTCACCGGGCCGGGGACGGGGAGTGCGTCCGGCTCACCCGAACCGGTCGACCAGCGCCTTGACCTGGTGCGGGCCGAGGCCGCGCACCCGGCGGGTCTCCGAGATGCCGATCTCGGAGATGATCTGGCGCGCCTTGACCTTACCCACTCCGGGGAGGGACTCGAGCAGCGCCAGCACCTTGAGCTTGCCGATCGTCTCGTCCTTCTGGCCCTGCGCGATGACCTCGGACAGCGATCCCTGCGAGTACTTCAGCCGGTTCTTGACCTCCGCGCGGGCCTGGCGGGCGGCTGCCGCCTTCTCGAGAGCCGCTGCGCGCTGCTCGGGGGTGAGAGTCGGAAGTGCCACGTGAGTCACCTTCTCATCACTGTCAGGAGGCAGGGACATGGAACATACGCGATCCGCAGGGACCCCGGTGCGACACCGCGCCAGGACCGACGTGGACCCCATCACCCGAGGATGGCACGCCCCGCCCGTCCCGGCACGTTCCGGCAGCGTGTCGAGCCGAAATCCGGTGGCCGCGCGCCCGGAGCGGCGTGCTCACGACCCCGCTCGCGGCCCGCCGTCCCCACCACGGAACCGCCGTCCCGACCGCAGCGCCACGGCCCTCACCGCGGCACCGCGGTCCTCACCGCAGCGCGCGCGCCGCCTCGTCGGCCGCCCGCCGCGCCGCGTCCCGCAGCGCCCGCGCGTCCGGCCCCGCGGCGAGCACGCCCCGCGAGCTGGAGGCCAGCACGGCGGGGCGCGCCGAGCCGAACACCGCGGCGAGCTCGGCCGCTCCCGCCCCCTGCGCGCCCACGCCGGGCGCGAGCAGCGGGCCGCGCACGGCCGCGAGGTCGACCCCCAGCCGCTCGGCCGCGTCGCCGGTGGTCGCGCCGACGACCAGCCCCGTCGACCCCAGCGACCCGCCGTGGGTCGCGAGCTCGGCCGCGTTGGCCGCCGCCGCCTCCCGGGCCACCCGGTCCGCCACGGCGACGCCCTCGGCGTCCCGGGCGTGCTGGACGGCGGCGCCCTCGGGGTTCGAGGTGAGCGCGAGCACGAACAGCCCGCGGCCCGTGGCGGCGGCCGCCTCGACGGCCGGGGCCAGCGAGCCGAACCCGAGGAACGGCGAGACCGTCAGCGCGTCGCCGGCCAGGGGCGAGCCGTCCCGCAGGTAGGCGTCGGCGTACGCGCCCATGGTGGAGCCGATGTCGCCCCGCTTGGCGTCGACGACCACGAGCGTGCCGGTCTCGCGTCCAGCGGCGACGACCTCCTCGAGGACAGCCACCCCGGCGGCGCCGTGGCGCTCGAAGAACGCGGACTGCGGCTTCACCGCGGCGACCCGGCCGCCCACGGCCTCCATCACCGTCAGCGCGAAGCGCCGCACGCCCGCGGCGTCGTCCGGCAGCCCCCACGCCTCCAGCAGCGAGACGTGGGGGTCGATGCCGACGCAGAGCGGCCCGTGCTCCGCCATCGCGTCCGCGAGGCGGGCGCCGAAGGGCCTCACGCCGTGGTCCCGGCCGCGCGCCGAGCGGCGGTCGCCGCGTCGTGCTCCTGGAGGCTGGCGACGCCGAACGGCCCGGCGAGCGCCGCCTCGATGCCCTGCACCGCGGCACCGAGCTGCTGCACCGTCGTGACGATCGCCTTGTCGGCGGCCGTCGTCGCGGCGCGGATCTCGTAGCCGTCGGCGCGCGCGCCCTGCCCGGAGGGGGTGTTGACGACGATGTCGACCTCGCCGGCGGTGATGAGGTCGACGATCGTCGGCTCGCCCGCCGGTCCGCGGCCGCGGGAGAACTTCCGGACCACCCGGGAGGCGATGCCGTTGCGGCGCAGGACGGCCGCGGTGCCCTCGGTCGCGAGGATCTCGAACCCGAGCTCCGCGAGGCGCTTCACCGGGAACACGATCGACCGCTTGTCGCGGTCGGCCACCGAGATGAACGCCCGGCCCGACGTGGGCAGGCCGCCGAACGCCGCGGACTGCGACTTCGCGAACGCCGTCGGGAAGTCCGTGTCGAACCCCATGACCTCGCCGGTGGACCGCATCTCCGGGCCGAGCACGGTGTCGACCACGGTGCCGTCGCCGGTGCGGAACCGCTTGAACGGCAGCACCGCCTCCTTGACGGCGATGGGCGCGTCGAGGTCGATCACGCTCGCGTCGTCGGCCGGCAGCAGGCCCGCGGCGCGCAGGTCCGCGATGGACCGGCCCGTCATGACGAGCGCCGCGGCCTTGGCGAGCGGCACGCCCGTGGCCTTGGAGACGAACGGCACGGTGCGCGACGCCCGCGGGTTGGCCTCCAGCACGTAGAGCACGTCGGAGACCAGGGCGAACTGGATGTTCAGCAGGCCCCGCACGCCGACGCCAGCGGCGATCGCCTCGGTGGACGCGCGGATCCGCTGCAGCTCGGACTCCGACAGGCTCACGGGCGGCAGCACGCACGCCGAGTCGCCGGAGTGGATGCCGGCCTCCTCGATGTGCTCCATGACGCCGCCGAGGAACAGCTCGGTGCCGTCGTACAGCGCGTCGACGTCGATCTCGATGGCGTCGTCGAGGAACCGGTCGATCAGCAGCGGCGGCAGCGCCCCGCCGCGGGCGGTGGCCTCGGCCAGCGCGCGCTCGACGTACTCGGTGAGCTGCTCGTCGGAGTAGACGATCTCCATGCCGCGGCCGCCGAGCACGTACGACGGGCGCACCAGCACGGGGAACCCGATCCGGTTCGCGGTGGCCTTCGCGGCGTCGAGCGTGGTCGCGGTGCCGAACGCCGGCGCCGGCAGCCCGGCGGCGGCCAGGACCGCACCGAACGCCCCGCGGTCCTCGGCGGCGTCGATCGCGGCGGGCGGCGTGCCGAGGATCGGCAGGCCGGCGTCGGCGAGCCGCTGCGCGAGCGACAGCGGGGTCTGCCCGCCGAGCTGCACGATGAGGCCGGCGACGGGGCCGGCCGCCTTCTCCGCCTCGTAGACCTCGAGGACGTCCTCGAAGGTCAGCGGCTCGAAGTACAGCCGGTCGGCGGTGTCGTAGTCGGTCGACACGGTCTCGGGGTTGCAGTTGACCATGACGGTCTCGTACTCGCCCTTGAGCGCCAGCGTCGCGTGCACGCAGGAGTAGTCGAACTCGATGCCCTGCCCGATGCGGTTGGGCCCGGAGCCGAGGATCAGCACCGCGGGCCGCTCGCGCGGGGCGACCTCGGTCTCCTCGTCGTACGCCGAGTAGTGGTACGGCGTGCGGGCGGCGAACTCGGCGGCGCAGGTGTCGACCGTCTTGTAGACGGGCCGGACGCCCAGCGCCTGCCGCACGACGCGCACCACGTCCTCGCTGACCCCGCGCAGGGCGGCGACCTGCGCGTCGGACAGGCCGTGCCGCTTGGCCCGGCGCAGCACGGCCGCGGTGAGCTCGGGCGCCGCGGCGGTCTCGGCCGCGACCTCGTTCACGAGCTGCACCTGGTCGAGGAACCACGGGTCGATGCCGGTGCGGGCGTACACCTCGTCCACTGACACGCCGGCGCGGAGCACCTGCTGCACGTCGATCAGCCGGTGCTCGGTCGGGCGGGAGATCGTGGCGACCAGCGCGTCGAGCGCGTCGCCGGTGAGCGGCTCGCCGTCCCAGTGGAACGTCGACCCCTTCCGGTCGATCGACCGCATGGCCTTGCCGAGCGCCTCGGTGAAGTTGCGGCCGAGCGCCATGGCCTCGCCGACGGACTTCATCGTGGTGGTGAGCGTCGGGTCGGCGGCCGGGAACTTCTCGAACGCGAACCGCGGCACCTTGACCACGACGTAGTCGAGCGTCGGCTCGAACGACGCCGGCGTGGAGCCGGTGATGTCGTTCGGGATCTCGTCCAGCGTGTAGCCGACGGCCAGCCGCGCGGCGATCTTCGCGATGGGGAACCCGGTGGCCTTCGACGCGAGGGCGGAGGACCGGGACACGCGCGGGTTCATCTCGATGACGATGATGCGGCCGGTGTCGGGGTTCACCGCGAACTGGATGTTGCAGCCGCCGGTGTCGACGCCGACCTCGCGGATCACCGCGATGCCGATGTCCCGCAGCCGCTGGTACTCCCGGTCCGTCAGCGTGAGCGCCGGGGCCACCGTCACCGAGTCGCCGGTGTGCACGCCCACCGGGTCGACGTTCTCGATCGAGCAGACGACCACGACGTTGTCGTGCTTGTCGCGCATGAGCTCGAGCTCGTACTCCTTCCAGCCGAGGATCGACTCCTCCAGGAGCACCTCGGTGGTCGGCGAGTAGTGCAGGCCCTGCCCGACGATGCGGCGCAGGTCGGCCTCGTCGTACGCGATGCCGGACCCGAGGCCGCCCATGGTGAAGGACGGCCGGACGACCACCGGGTAGCCGAGGTCCTCGACGGCGCCGAGGGCGTCGTCGACGGTGTGCACGATCGCGGACCGGGCGGACTCGCCGCCGCAGACCTCGACGACCTGCTTGAACTGCTCGCGGTCCTCGCCCTTCTGGATGGCGGGGATGTTGGCGCCGATCAGCTCGACGCCGTACTGCTCGAGCACGCCGGCCTCGTCCAGGGCGATCGCGGCGTTGAGCGCGGTCTGGCCGCCCAGGGTCGGCAGGATCGCGTCGGGGCGCTCCTTGGCGATGATCGCGGTGAGCACCTCGGTGGTGATCGGCTCGACGTAGGTCGCGTCTGCGAACTCCGGGTCGGTCATGATCGTGGCCGGGTTGGAGTTCACGAGGACGACCCGCAGGCCCTCCTCCTTGAGCACGCGGCACGCCTGGGTGCCGGAGTAGTCGAACTCCGCGGCCTGGCCGATGACGATCGGGCCCGAGCCGATGACGAGGACGGAGTGGATGTCGGTGCGGCGAGGCATCAGGCGCCCTTCGGGGAGTCGGTGACGTCGGTGGCCTGGCCGGCTGCTGCGGCACCTGCGGACGGCTCGCGCATCAGGTCCAGGAACCGGTCGAACAGGTAGGCGGCGTCGTGCGGGCCGGCGGCGGCCTCCGGGTGGTACTGCACGGAGAACGCCGGCAGGTCGAGCGCCGCGAGGCCCTCGACGACGTCGTCGTTGAGGTCGACGTGCGAGACGGTCACGCGGCCGTACCGCCCGCCGTCGTGCGGCGCGACGGACACCTCGTCGAGCGGCGCGTCGACCGCGAAGCCGTGGTTGTGCGCGGTGATCTCGACGCGGCCGGTCGCACGGTCGAGCACCGGCTGGTTCACGCCGCGGTGCCCGTACCCGAGCTTGTACGTGCCGTAGCCCAGTGCGCGCCCGAGGATCTGGTTGCCGTAGCAGATGCCGAAGAACGGGATCCGCCGGTCCAGCACCTCGCGGAGCAGCTCGACCTCGTGCGTCGCGGCGCCCGGGTCACCCGGGCCGTTGGAGAAGAACACGCCGTCGGGGGCCGTGGCCAGGACGTCGTCGATGGTCGACTGCGCCGGCAGCACGTGCACCTCGATGCCGCGCTCCGCCATCCGGTGCGGCGTCATGGCCTTGATGCCGAGGTCGACGGCCGCGACGCGGGCGACGGGCTCGGCCAGCGGCGCACCGTCCGGCCCGAGGGCCGGCACGACGTACGCGGCGTCGGTGGACACCTCGCCCGCCAGGTCGGCGCCGGACATCGCCGGCAGCGCCTGCACCTGGGCGACGACCTGCTCGGTGGGCAGCGGCCGGCCCTGCTCGTCCAGCAGCGCGTCGCCGGACAGGATCGCGGCGCGCATCACGCCGCGCTCGCGCAGGTGCCGGGTCAGGGCGCGGGTGTCGATGCCCGAGATGCCCACGACGCCCTGCGCGGCGAGCTCCTCGTCCAGCGTGCGGTCCGCGCGCCAGCTCGACGCGCGCCGCGCGGGGTCCCGGACCACGTAGCCCGACACCCAGATGCGACCCGACTCCGGGTCCTCGTCGTTGACGCCCGTGTTGCCGATGTGCGGCGCGGTCATCACGACGATCTGGCGGTGGTAGCTGGGGTCGGTCAGCGTCTCCTGGTAGCCGGTCATCCCGGTGTTGAAGACGATCTCGCCGCCCGTCCGCCCGGTGGCCCCGTAGGCCTCGCCGGCGAACGTCCGCCCGTCCTCCAGGACCAGCAGTGCGTCCGTCATGAGCTCTCCTCCTCACCCGCGGGGGCGGGCGCCGTTCCGATGAGTCCGTGGGTGGCCGCGCGCAGCTCGTCCGCCTCGTGGGCGTGCCGCAGCCGCAGGCCGGTGTCGAGGCCGCGCGGGTCGTCCTCCGGCGAGGGCACCCAGGTCAGGACGACCAGCCCCTCGCCGCCGACGACCTTGCCGGCCATGCCGCCGGAGGTGCCGACCGCGCGCAGCGCCGCGCGCGGGACGAACACGTCCGGCGCGCCTCGTCGTCGCACGACCACACCCGCGTCGCGCACCTGCACCGTCGCCGCCGAGCGGACGCCCAGCCCGTGGGCGCCCACGCGGTCGAGCCAGTCGCCGGCCCGCGTGGTCGAGACGTACGTGGCCTCGAACGCGGCGGTCCGCGCGTCGCCGAGCTCGTCCTCGCCGGGCACCGCGGGGGGCGCCGGCACCTCGCCGGTGCCGCGCGTGAGGCGCCGCCAGCCGCGGGCCATGCCGACCAGCAGGCCGACCCCGAGCAGGACGAGCAGCGTGACCGAGAGCCAGGGCGGCATCAGGGCGTCACCCGGCCGGCGGCGTACCCGGCCCGCGCGGGGTCGTCCTGCGGCACCCCGTCGAGCACGGTCGCGCGGCCCCGCAGGAACGTCGCGACGACGCGCCCGGGCAGCTCCCGCCCGCGCAGCGGCGAGTTCGCCGAGGCGGTCGCCTGCTCCTCGGGGACCACGACGCGCCGGGCCTCGGGGTCGACCAGCACGAGGTTGGCCGGCTCCCCCACCGCGATCGGCCGGCCCTGGTCGGCGACGCGCCCGATGCGCGCGGGCGTCGTCGACAGCACGCGCGCCACGTCGGCCCAGGTCATCCGGCCCGTGTCGACCATCGTCTGCTGCACGACGGACAGGGCGGTCTCCAGCCCGGTCATGCCGAACGCGGCCGCCGCCCACTCGCAGTCCTTGTCCTCGCGGGTGTGCGGGGCGTGGTCGGTGGCGACGATGTCGATGGTGCCGTCGGCCAGGCCCTCGCGGACCGCGTCGACGTCGGCCTGCGTGCGCAGCGGCGGGTTGACCTTGAACACCGGGTCGTAGCCGCGCACCTCCTCGTCGGTGAGCGCGAGGTGGTGCGGCGTCGCCTCCGCGGTGACGTCGATGCCGCGCGACTTCGCCCACCGGACGATCTCGACGGAGCCGGCGGTCGACAGGTGGCACACGTGCAGCCGGGAGCCGACGTGCTCGGCCAGCAGCACGTCGCGGGCGATGATCGCCTCCTCCGCGACGGCCGGCCAGCCCGCGAGCCCGATCTCCGCCGAGACGACGCCCTCGTGCATCTGCGCGCCCTCGGTGAGCCGAGGCTCCTGCGCGTGCTGGGCGACCACGCCGTCGAACGCCTTGGTGTACTCCAGCGCGCGGCGCATGAGCACCGGGTCGTGCACGCACTTCCCGTCGTCGCTGAACACCCGGACGCGGGCCGCGGAGTCCGCCATCGCACCCAGCTCGGCCAGGTGCTCCCCCGCCAGGCCGACCGAGACGGCGCCCACCGGGTGGACATCCACCCAGCCGGCCTCGCGGCCCAGGCGCCACACCTGCTCGACGACGCCCGCCGTGTCCTGCGTCGGCGTCGTGTTCGCCATGGCGTGCACGGCGGTGAAGCCCCCGAGCGCGGCCGCGCGGGTGCCGGACGCGACCGTCTCCGCGTCCTCCCGCCCCGGCTCGCGCAGGTGCGTGTGCAGGTCGACCAGGCCGGGCAGCAGCACCATGCCCGTCGCGTCGATCACGTGCAGGTCGTCCGGGGCGTTCTCCGCCGCGTCGCCCGCCTCGGCGCCGAGGGCCGCGACCAGGCCGCCCGCGATCAGCACGTCCGTGCGGTCGCCGCCCAGCGGCGCGACGTCCTTGAGCAGGTACTGGGTGGTCATGCGGTCGCTCCGGAGGTCGTGGCGGCGGCGCCGGTGGTGCCGGTGGTGCCGGCCGTGCTGGTGAGGGCGGGGACGGCGCCGGTCGCCGGCGGGGCGCCGGTGTCGCCGTCGCCCGCGAGCAGCAGGTACAGCACCGCCATCCGGACGGCCACGCCGTTCGCGACCTGCTCGACGATCACCGACCGCGGCGAGTCCGCGGCGTCCGCCGAGATCTCCAGCCCGCGGTTCATCGGGCCGGGGTGCAGGACGATCGCGTGGTCCGGCAGCCCGGCCAGCCGCCGCGCGTCCAGGCCGTACAGCCGGGTGTACTCCAGCGGGCTCGGGAAGAACCCGCCCCCCGCCGTCGACATCCGCTCCCGCTGCACGCGCAGCATCATCACCGCGTCGGGGCCCTGCGCGAGCACGTCGTCCAAGCGGTAGGACACCTCCGCCGGCCACGGACCCACACCCACCGGCAGCAGGGTGGGCGGCGCGACCAGCGTCACGCGGGCGCCGAGCGTGTGCAGCAGGTCGACGTTCGAGCGGGCGACCCGGCTGTGCAGCACGTCCCCGACGACGGCCACGTGCAGGCCGTCCAGGTCGTGGCCGACGCCGTCCGGGTTGCCCGGGACCCCGGTCAGGTGCCGGCGGATCGTGAACGCGTCCAGCAGCGCCTGCGTGGGGTGCTGGTGCATCCCGTCGCCCGCATTCACCACCGCGGCGTCCGTCCAGCCCGCGTGCGCCAGCGTGTGGGGCGCGCCCGACGCCTGGTGCCGGATGACGATCGCGTCCGCGCCCATCGCCTGCAGGGTCAGCGCCGTGTCCTTGAGCGACTCGCCCTTGGACAGGCTCGACCCCTTGGCCGAGAAGTTGATGACGTCGGCGCTCAGCCGCTTGGCGGCCGTCTCGAACGAGATCCGGGTGCGCGTCGAGTCCTCGAAGAACAGGTTGACCACCGTGCGGCCGCGCAGCGTCGGCAGCTTCTTCATCTGGCGGCCCTGGGTCGCGGCCATCTGGGCGGCCGTGTCGAGCACCCGGATCGCCGCGGCGCGGTCCAGGTCGGCCGTCGAGAGCAGGTGCCTCATCGCGCCGCCCCCTCGATGACCACGGCCGTCCGGCCGTCGGTCTCGGCGAGCAGCACGCGGACGCGCTCCGCGGTCGACGTCGGGAGGTTCTTGCCGACGTAGTCCGCGCGGATGGGCAGCTCGCGGTGCCCGCGGTCCACCAGCGCCGCGAGCTGCACCGCCCGGGGCCGGCCCAGGTCGTTCAGCGCGTCCAGGGCGGCGCGGATCGTGCGGCCCGAGTACAGGACGTCGTCCACGAGCACCACGACCTTGCCGTCCACGCCGCGCGCCGGGACGCTCGTCGCGCCGATCGCCCGGGTGGGGTGCTGCGACAGGTCGTCGCGGTACATCGTCACGTCCAGGCTGCCGACCAGCTCCTCGGCCACCAGGCCGGGCTCGACGGCGGCCAGCCGCTGCGCGAGGCGCTGCGCCAGCGGGACGCCGCGGGTCGGGATGCCGAGGACGACGAGGTCGTCGCCGCCCTTGTTGCGCTCGAGGATCTCGTGGGCGATGCGCGTCAGCGCGCGGGCCACGTCCTGCTCGCCGAGCACGACGGTCGCGGTGGTGCCCTCGACGTTCACGTCGTCGGGCACGGGGGTGCCGGAGGTCATCCGGGCCTCTCCTTCCCCGCCTCACGGGACGGTGTTAAAGGAATGCCTGTCCCGGGCACCCTACCGTCCGGCCCGCCGCCCGGCGCGGCACGTCCACGCTCCGGTCGCCGTGACCCTCGCCACGCCCGAACACCGGCCCCACCGCGCTCACGCCGCTGTTGGGATCCGAACGCGCCGACACGCCCGGCGCGCCCGGCTGTTCGGATCCACTCGCCCGGCCCGTCGACCCGCCACGCACGACGGCCCCCGTCCCGGTGGGGGACGGGGGCCGTGCGGCGGAGCAGGACGTCAGGCCAGCAGGGTCGGCTTCAGGTCGACCAGGCGGCCCAGCAGGCCGTTGACGAACCCCGGCGACTCGTCCGTCGACAGGCTGCGCGCCAGCTCGACCGCCTCGTCGACGGCGACCGCGTCCGGGACGTCGTCGTTGAAGAGGATCTCCCAGGCGCCGAGCCGCAGCAGCTCCCGGTCGACCGCGGGCATCCGCTCGATCGTCCAGCCGTGCGAGTGGGTGGCGATGACCTCGTCGATGCGGGCGCGGTGCGCCTGCACCCCCTCGACCAGCTCCACCGAGTACTGCGGCAGCGCCGCCTCGGTGCCGGGCTGCGCGATCCGCTCCGCGAGCAGCGTCAGCGGGTCGAGCCGCCGCTGCTCGGCCTCGAAGAGGACGTCGAGGGCCCGCTTGCGGGCCTTGGTACGGGCTCCCACCTCAGTCGTTCACGCGACCCAGGTAGCTGCCGTCGCGGGTGTCGACCTTGACCTTGGTGTCGGCCTCGAGGAACAGCGGCACCTGGATCTCGTACCCGGTCTCGAGCGTCGCGGGCTTCGTGCCGGCGGACGAGCGGTCGCCCTGCAGGCCCGGCTCCGTGTACGTGACCATGAGCGTCACCGACGGCGGCAGCTCGACGTACAGCGGCACGCCCTCGTTGGTCGCGACCATCGCGTTGGTGCTCTCGAGCATGAAGTTCGCGGCGTCGCCCACCGTGGCGGCCGGGACGGTGATCTGGTCGTACGTGTCCGTGTCCATGAACACGAAGTCGTCGCCGTCCTTGTACAGGTACTGCATGTCGCGCTTGTCGACGTTCGCGGTCTCGACCTTCAGGCCCGCGTTGAACGTGCGGTCGACGACCTTGCCGGACAGGACGTTCTTGAGCTTGGTGCGCACGAACGCGCCGCCCTTGCCGGGCTTGACGTGCTGGAACTCGACGACCGTCCAGAGCTGGCCGTCGATCTTCAGCACGGTGCCGTTCTTCAGGTCGTTCGTCGTCGCCACGTGTCGCTGCTTCCTGTCCTGGGTGCGTCGGTCGGGGGGCCGCCACGCGCGCCCGCGGGTCGCGGACGGGGCTGGGCCGCCGACCATCGTACCGTGCGGGCGGTGGGACCGTCGCGCGCGGCAGCCCCACCGCCCGCGCGTCGGCGACGTGCCGCAGGTGCCAGCCCTCGGGGGCGACGCCGGTGACGTCCCGGTTCGCCGCGGCGTACCGGACCAGGGACCCGAAGGCCGTCGCGTGCTCCACGAGCCACCGGCCCTCGGGCGTCGACCCGAAGCAGTCGGGGACCGGTACCCGTGACCCGGCGTCCCCGCCGGGCCCGGGACCTGCCGGGCGGTCAGCGCAGCAGCAGCCAGCGTCCCAGCACGCCGACGCCCGCGGACCACACCAGCGACGCGAGCGTCCCGATCACGAACCGCTCGGAGACCCCGGAGTCGTCGCCCGCCCGCAGCTCGGGGTAGCGCCCGAGACCCTTGACCGCCACGACGACCGCCACACCCCCGGGCTCGCCCGCCAGCAGGGTCCCGGTGACGGCCAGGCGCTCCAGGACACCGATCCAGGTGCCGCCGCGCAGTCTGGCGCGCGCCCGGTCGCCGTCCGGCCCGTCGCCGCCGCGGGGCGCGCCGCCCTGGGCGCGCCGGTTGACGCGGCCCTTGCGGTACTCGCGCCGGTGCTCGTTCGCGGGCTCGGCGGCGGGCGGTCCCGACCGGGGCGCCGGGCCGGAGCGGCGTCCCCCGCGGTCGGCGAGCCGCAGCACACCGGCCGCGGCGACCCAGCCGAGCCCCGCGCTGACGGCCAGCGCGGCCACCACGACCACGGTCCCCCACAGCGGCGTCATGCCGGCTCCTCCCCCTCGACGGCCGACCCATCGTCCCGGGGTCCGGCCGCGAGGCGGAGCAGGCGCGCCGCGGCGGGCCGGGCGGCGAGCTCCTCGGCCCAGAGCGCCGTGCGCAGGCGCTCGCTGACGGCCTGCTGGCTGATGCCCAGCGCCGCGGCGGCGTCCTCCTGCCGCGGCGGCTCGGCGCCCGGCACCGGCGTCATGCGGTCGACGACGGCCCACCCGGCGGCCGTCCGGCGGGCGACGACGGCGCCGAGCAGCGCGAGCACCGCCTCGGACTCGGCCGCCGCGGACGGGTCGGCGCCGCGGACGGCCACCGGCACCGTGCGCGAGCGGGACTTCGCCGCCTCGACGGCCTCGCGGGCGTGGATGAACGCCCCGCCGGACGCCTCCCGGGACGTCGCCGGCAGCGGCTCGTCGACCTCCCCGGCGCCGATGCCGACGCTCCAGCCGCCGATCCGCACCAGGTGCAGCGTGAGCGACACGACGAGCGCGGGATCGCCCAGCACGGCCTGGACCTCGTCCCCGACGGTGCGCTCGAACGGCAGGACCACCGCCCCGGGTCCGGCCGCGGCGAGCGGGGACGCCTCACCCCCCAGCGCGTCGAGCAGCACGGCGACGCGGTCGCCCACGCGCCGGCTGTCCTGCTGGTCGACGGTCATGATCCACATGCGCACAAGGCTACGACCTTGTGTCGATCAGATACAAGGTCTGGACCTTGTATCGGGGCGAACAAGGCTGTGGCCTTGTCCGGTGTCAGCCCAGCGAGAGGCCGCGCGGGGCGGCGACGCCCTCGGAGATCTCGGCGTACGCCGCCACGAGCAGCGCCGGGTCGGGGCCCTCCAGCCGCGCCGGCCGGGCCACGTCGTCCAGCACGACGAACCGCAGACGGTCGCCCCGGGTCTTCTTGTCCCGCCGCATCGCCGCGTGGAGCTGGTCCCAGCGGTCGCCGCGGTACGACGTCGGCAGGCCGAGGCCCTCGAGCACCGACCGGTGCCGCGCGACGACGGCCTCGTCCAGGCGCCCCGCGAGCCGCGCGAGCTCGGCGGCGTACACCATGCCCACCGACACCGCGGCGCCGTGCCGCCACGAGTAGCGCTCCACGTGCTCGATGGCGTGGCCCAGCGTGTGGCCGTAGTTGAGGATCTCGCGCAGCCCCTGCTCGGTGAGGTCCTCCCCCACGACCCGGGCCTTCACCGCCACCGACCGCTCGACGAGCTCGGCCAGCACCGGCGACGCGGCGCCGCGCACCGGGTCGGTGATCTCGTCGCGGTGCGCCTCGACCAGGTCGAGGATGCGCGGGTCGGCGATGAACCCGCACTTCACGACCTCGCCCAGCCCCGCGACGTAGTCGTGCCGCGGCATGCTCTCCAGGGCCGCCAGGTCGCACAGCACCCCGGCCGGCGGGTGGAACGTGCCCACCAGGTTCTTGCCCTCGGCGGTGTTGATGCCCGTCTTCCCGCCGACGGCCGCGTCGACCATCGCGAGCAGCGTCGTTGGCACCTGCACGACCTTCACGCCCCGCAGCCACGTCGAGGCCACGAAGCCCGCGAGGTCCGTCGTCGCGCCCCCGCCGAGTCCGACCACCGCGTCGCTGCGCGTGAAGTCGGCCTGCCCCAGCACCTGCCAGCAGAACGCCGCCACCTGCGCCGTCTTGGCCGGCTCCGCGTCCGGGACCTCCGCCAGCAGCGTCTCGTAGCCCTGGGCGGTCAGGTCCTCGCGGACCGTCTCGGCCGTCGCGGCCAGCGCCGCGGGGTGGATGACCAGGACCTTCCGGACGCCGTCGCCCAGCAGGCGCGGGAGCTCGCCCAGCAGGTGCCGGCCGATCAGCACCTCGTACGGCCGCTCCCCGCGGACCTCGACCGCCCGTGCCCCGCCGCCGCTCATGCGCCCGTCCCTCCGTCGACCTCGCCGTGCCCGCCCTCGCCGCCCTCGGCGATCCGCGCGGCGACCTCGTCCGCGACCTGCTCCGGCGTGCGCCCGTCGGTCGCCACCGACCACGACGCGACCTGCTCGTACACGGGGCGGCGCTCCTCCAGGAGCTGCTGCCAGCGCGCCCGCGGGTTGCCGAGCAGCAGCGGCCGCGCCTGGTTGAACCCCACGCGCGGCGCGGCGTGCCGCAACGACACCTCCAGCAGCACCACGACGCCGCCGCGCGCGCGGTAGGCCCGCAGCGCCTCACCGGTCGCCGGGTGCAGCACCGCGCCGCCGCCCAGCGCGAGCACCACGCCGTCCGCGGCGAGCGCCGCCCGCGTCGCCTCGTGCTCGAGCTCCCGGAACCGCGGCTCGCCGTCCTCGACGAAGACGTCCGCGACCGGCTTCCCCGCCGCCCGGGCGACGTCCGTGTCGGTCTCCCGCACGGGGACGCCCCAGCGCGACGCGAGCAGCGCGGCGACGGTCGACTTGCCCGCCCCGGGCGGACCGACGAGGACGACCCGCGGGCCGGTACCGGTCACCGCAGCAGGTCGGGCACGGACGCGACGTACGCCTCGAGGTTGCGCCGCACCTCCCCGACCGAGTCGCCGCCCGTCTTCTCCAGCAGCGCGTCCGCGACCACCAGCGCGACCATCGCCTCCGCGACGACCGCCGCCGGCGGGACCGCGCACACGTCGGAGCGCTGGTGCTGGGCCTTCGCGGGCTCGCCGTTGGCGGTGTCGACCGTGTCCAGCGCGCGCGGCACCGTCGAGATCGGCTTCATCGCCGCGCGCACGCGCAGCACCTCGCCGTTCGTCATGCCGCCCTCGAGGCCGCCCGCGCGGTTCGAGCGCCGGCGGATCACACCGTCCGCGTCGCGCTCCATCTCGTCGTGCGCCTGCGACCCGCGCCGCGTCGCCGTGCGGAAGCCGTCGCCGACCTCCACGCCCTTGATCGCCTGGATGCCCATGAGCGCACCCGCGAGCCGCGCGTCCAGCCGCCGGTCCGCGTGCACGTACGAGCCCAGGCCCGACGGCAGCCCGTACACCAGGACCTCCACGACCCCGCCGAGGGTGTCGCCGTCCTTGTGGCACTCGTCGATCTCCGCGACCATCGCCGCCGACGTCGCCGCGTCGAAGCACCGCACCGGGTCCGCGTCGAGCGCCGCGACGTCGCCCGGGCCGGGCAGCACCGCGTCGTCCGGGACCGCCACCGGGCCGATGCCCACCACGTGCGACACCAGCCGGACGCCCGCCGCCTGCTCCAGGAACCGCGCCGCGACCGTCCCGAGCGCCACGCGCGTGGCCGTCTCCCGCGCGGACGCCCGCTCCAGCACCGGACGCGCGTCGTCGAACGCGTACTTGCGCATCCCGACCAGGTCCGCGTGACCCGGCCGCGGCCGCGTCAGCGGGGCGTTGCGCGCGCGGTTCAGCTTCTCCGGGTCGTCCACCGGGTCCGCCGACATCACGTCGACCCACTTCGGCCACTCGGTGTTGCCGATCTCGACCGCCACCGGGCCGCCCTGCGACAGCCCGAGGCGGACACCGCCGAGGATGCGCACCTCGTCCTGCTCGAACTTCATGCGCGCGCCGCGGCCGTACCCCAGCCGCCGCCGCGCCAGCGCGTCGCGGATGTGGGCCGACTCGACCTCGACACCCGCGGGGAGGCCCTCCAGGACGCCCACCAGGGCGGGGCCGTGCGACTCACCGGACGTCAACCAACGGAGCATGGTCGCGATCCTCCCACGGCGGGCGGACAGCACCGCGCCCCGGTCCACGGGGTGGGCCGGGGCGCGGGGAGGTCAGGGCTGGAGCGGGTTGCGCCCGGAACCGGCCGGGAGCGGCCCCTCGTCCACGATGCCGGCCTGCGTCAGCGGGTCCGGGTCTGGGAGCACGTACGTGTAGCCGGTCACGACCAGCTCCACGTCGCCCGCCGCCGTCGCCGGCCGGCTCGCGGTCGCCGGTGACTCCTCCAGGGCAGTCGCCGTCACGCCCGAGACCAGGAGCAGACGCTGCGTGGCGTGCTGGAGATCGTCGAGGTACTGGAGCGCAGCGGGGTACGCACCCACGACGGTGACCGAGACCGGGACGGCGACGAGTCCGCCGAGGTCCTGGGCGGCGGGGGCCGGTGTCGATGACGCATCGGGATCAGCGGGCGCCTCCGATCCCTCGGAGGGAGCCGACGGTTCCGCGCTCGGCTCGGCGGTCGCGGCGGGCGCAGCAGCGGCACCGTCCGTCGGGGTCGCGAGCGTGACCACCACAGGCACGCCGGGGCTCAGGGCGGTGATGGTGACGCCGTCCGTGACGGCCCGGTCGGACAGCTGCCGCAGGTAGGTCGACAGGTCCGCCGTCTGCGGGATCTGCGCGCGTGCCGCCTCGAGCTGGTCGCGGTAGTCGTCCAGCTTGGCGAAGTCCGACTCGAGCTTGGCGACCTTGAGCTGCAGCAGGTCGTTCTGGTCGCGCTGGGACTGCGCCTGGTCGCGCACGTCCGCCGCCTCGCTGAGCGTCGGGGAGATCAGGCCGAACCACGCCGCCGCGCCCAGCCCCGCCGCGACGACCACCGCACCGGCGGCCCACGGCCCCCTCGAGGTGCCCGCCATGTCAGCCCTCCTCGCCGTCGGTCACCAGGAAACGCGCCGAGAGCGCGGAGATGCTGACGTTGACCGTGGACTCGACGGTGTACCGGACGGTTCCGTCCTCATCAGCGGACTGGGCGGAGCTGACCCACGCGTCGGCGAATCCGGGAATGCCGTTCAGAGCGTCGATCCACGCCGCCGTGTCCGGGACCGAGGGGACGGACGTCGAGAAGGCGAGCTGACCGAGGCTGACGCCGGCGAGCGGGTCAGCGACAGCGGTCGCACCCTCCATCGGGCTGGACATCGTCACGGTCAGCGTCTGGATGGTCGCTCCCTCCGGGAGCACCGTGGCGATGGCGTCGAGGTAGGGCCGCCACTCGACGTCGGTCGACATGGCGACGGACCGGGCGTCGTCCAGGCTCTGGAGCGCGTCGAGCACCACCGGGACCTCCGAGTACTTGGCGGCCTCTGCCTGCCAGTGGGCCGTCTGCGCCTGGGCGTCGGCCAGCTCTTCGTCCGCGGCAGCACGGCCGATCAGGGCGAACGCGTAGGCGCCGGCGAGCAGCACGAGGACCAGCACCAGCAGCAGCCCGAGCATGCGCTTGGTCCGCGACAGACCTCGGGCCGCACGCACCTCGGGCGGGAGCAGGTTGACCTGCGGCAGCGGTGCGAGGGCAGGCGCCTGCCGCTTCTCCTTCTTGCGGTCGGGGGCGATGGTGCTCATGCGGCGACTCCGTGGGCCAGGCCGACCGAGAGGGCGGCCGTCTGCTCGGCACCGGCGATCTGCTCCGGTCGCACCGACTTGCTCTTGCGCAATCCCCCGAGGGCGTCCCCCAGGGTGACGGGAAGCCGGGAGGCGCTGGCCAGGAACTGACCTGCGCCAGGGAGGTGAGAGGCGCCCCCGGTCAGCACGACGACCTCGATGCCCTCGCCCGGGTGCTTGCCGTTGTAGAACACGAAGGTGTTGCGGACCGCCTCGAGCAGCGGGTGCACCACCGACCCGACAGCCTCGGCCGCCTGGACCGCACGCGGGTCGTGGACGTCGGGGTGCCCCAGTCCGACGCGTCGCTTCACGTCCTCGGCCTCGGCGGACGGGATCGAGAGCGCCTCCGCGACGGCGGACGTGACGGCGTGCCCGCCCGTCGGGAGCATGCGCACCAGCCGAGGTCGTCCCTCCGCGGCGACGACGACCGTCGTCACCGCGGCCCCGACGTCGACGAAGGCGGCCGTGGCCCGCCCGAGGTCACCCCGGGCGAGGGCCCGGACCAGGGCGAAGGCGTTGAGGTCGACCATCTGGGGACGCAGCCCCGCGCCCTCCACGGCCAGCACGTTGGCGTTGACGGTCGCCCGCTGCGCGGCCACGAGCATGCCGTGGACCACGCGCCCCTGCGGCCCCTCCGACTCGGTCGCCGGGTAGAAGTCCAGGAGGACCTCGTCGACCGAGACCGGCAGCATCTCGCCGACCTGGAACGGCAGGGACGCCTTGAGCTGCGGCAGCGGGAGCCACGGGAGGTCGAGCTCACGCACGAGGACGCGCTGGTTGCCGACCCCGATGACGACGTCGCGCGACTCGAACTTGGTGGTCTGCCACAGCTGGCGCAGAGCGGCGGACACGGTCACCGGCTCGGCCACCTCGCCGTCCCGCACCGAACCCGGGGGCAGCAGCACCTGGCCGTACCGGACGAGGGTCGCCTCACCTCGTCCCGGGCCTCCCGAGCCGAACTCCAGCTCGGCGGCCCGGACGGCGGTGGCGCCGATGTCCAGACCGATCACGCGTGAGCTTCCCACGAGGCACCCTTCCGACCGCCGGGACTGTCCACCTGCCTATCGGGTGCCACCCCCCTCGACTTGAGCGTCCCGGGCCTCTGGTCACCCCCCGGGGGCGTGTCAGGCGGCGAGACCGGTGAACAGCGCCACGTAGGCGTCGAGCGCGCGCGGCCCGGCGACGGCGCCCACGGCGGCGCCGACGAGCATCCACGGCCCGAACGCCACGGCGGACCGGCGGCCGATCCTGCGGGCGGCCAGCAGGCCGAGGACGACCAGCCCGGCGAGCAGGAACGCCGCGAAGAACCCGACGACCACGGCGCCCCAGCCGAACCAGCCCAGGAGCAGCCCGAGCAGCCCCGCGAGCTTGACGTCTCCGAGCCCCATCCCGCCCGGGTAGACCACCCAGATGAGGCCGTAGGCGAGCGCGAACGCCGCGGCGCCGAGCAGGGACCGCCCGAGCACCGGCCAGTCGCTCGTGCCGCCGGGACTCGCCGACGCCAGCACGAGCAGGGCGACGAGCACCGGGTAGGACGGCAGCACGAGGGCGTCCGGGAGCCGGCGCACGTCCAGGTCGATCAGCGCCAGCGCCACGGCCAGGCCCGCGACGTAGAGGACGGCGGGCAGCACCCAGTCCCACCCGACCCACCACGCCGCGAGACCGAACAGCGCGCCCGTGCCCGCCTCGACCAGCGGGTACCGCGCGCTGATCGGCGCCGCGCAGTCCCGGCAGCGTCCGCGCAGCACGAGCCAGGACACCACCGGGACGTTGTCGCGGGCGCGGATGCGCGTCCCGCACGCCGGGCAGGCGCTCGGGGGGCTGACCACCGAGGCGCCGCGGGGCACGCGCCACACCACGACGTTGAGGAACGACCCGACCAGGAGGCCCAGGACGACGCACGTGCCGGTGAGGAGAGCGGCGGCGCCGTCCGCGCCGAGGACGGCGACGACGTCAGGGGGTGGTCTCACGGGTGTACTGCACCTCCACGCCGTAGGACGACACCGTCGACGAACCCGACAGGCCTCCCCATACCGGCATGGGGATGTAGGTCATGTCGAGCTGGTTGTCGACCGTCACCGACTTGCCCGAGTACACCTGGCCCACGATCTCCGACTTGTTGGCCTTGCGGATCGAGCACGGCGAGTAGAGCAGCGTGTTCACCGTCTTGTCGACCGTCACCTGGTTGTCGAGCGCGATCCCGTCGCCGCTGCACCCGATGGTGGCGCCCTGGAACACGCTCGGCTGGATGAGGTAGAGCAGCGCGGGGTCCTCGGCGGTGGCCGTGCCGGCCTTGGCGGTGATCGTGGTGTTGCTGGAGAACGTGAAGCCAGCGCGCGAGATCAGGACGATGTCGTTGTTCGGGACGATGTCGATGCCCTGGAGGGTGACGCGGTCGTTGGCGCAGGTGTTCACCACGATGGTCGGCCCGGGCAGCTTGAACGCGTTCGCGTACAGCCAGGCGCCGACCCCGTCGGCCTTGCCGTTGAGGTTGCGCGTCTGCCCGTCGGCCCCGACCAGGTCCTGGTTGCCGGGCGGGTTGTACCAGCCGCACTGGAAGTTGCCCTGCGGGAACGTCACGACGTTGGTGTACCCGTGCGACGCCCAGCCGGCGGCCGCCCCGGAGTCCCAGGTGAGCTGCGGGAACGACGTGGTCGGCGGCGCATCGACGACCACGTTCGAGAAGCACTTGCCGGCCGTGGCGCAGACGTCGCCGCTGGCGGTGTAGCGGGCGCGCGCCTGCTGGCCCACGGGCGTCTTGTTCAGCGACACGTTGCCGTTCGAGGACAGCGCACGGCCGCCGATCGAGGCCGACTGGTTGGTGGCCTCGACGTTGCCCTTCGCCCACGCGTCGACGCTCACGGTGCACTGCGCCTCGAGCTTGATGAGGCCCTGGGCGTAGATGGACCCGTGGTACTCCTGGTTGTTCCGGCAGTAGAAGTCGCCGTTGGTGTAGATGTCGGCGTCGGGGGTGCCGGACTTGCTCGCCAGGACCGTCTTGTTCGAGACCGTCATGGTGGCGTCGGAGAAGATCGCCTTGTCGAGGTTGTTCGCGTAGTGCGGGGTGAGGCGCACCAGCGACTCGACGGTCCGGCGGGCGGCCTGGGTCCCGCTGATGCGGCTCGACGTGGACGTGGTCTTGATGGCCGCCTGCGAGACGGTCGTGGTGGCCAGCGCGGTGCACGGCACGGCTGTCCCGGCCGCGTTGTAGTAGGTCACGGTCGTCGAGCTGGTGTAGGTGTCGCGCCCGACCGTGCTCGTGGTCGGGATCGTGCCGCACAGCGAGGCGAGCGCCGTCGGCGCCGCCGCCTGGATCTGCGCCGTCAGGGTCGTGACCTGGGCCTCGGCGGCGGCGACCGCCTCCGAGCGCTGGCGGTCCCGACCGGTCTGCCGCGCCTCCGTGAGCGCGATACCGACCGTCACGACAACCAGCACGCCGACCAGGGCCACCACGGCTATCGCAGCCACGATGGCGATGCCGTCGTCCGGGCGCTGCCGGGCCTCGCGGATCCGGCGCAGCACACGCGTCATGTCCTGCTCCTCACTCGGGGGGCACCGGCAGGCACTGGCTGCCGGTGTAACCGTAGGTGGTGTTGCGCCCGGACACGGACGCGTCGATCGACACCTCGTGGCCGGACTCGGCGTTGCGGGCGACCAGGTGCACCTTCAGCAGCCGGGACCCGTAGACGCCGCCGGCGCCCACGTCGAGCTGGAACGGCGCGCCGTCCAGCACGAGCCCGCGCGAGACCACCGACCACGCGGTCACCGTTCCCCCGGTCTGCCAGGTCGGCTCCCAGGACCGCATGGTGAGGTCGTACGCGCCCTCGCCGTCGGGCGCGACCCGCCACTGCACGCACTTCTCGTCGCCGTTCGACTGCGTGTAGATGCGCATGCAGGTGCCGCTGTTGCTGCCGAGGTCCTGGCAGGACGAGACGTACGCGACCTCGTCGGCCGGGCTGAAGAGCACGTTGCCGGAGCGGACCTGCCGGTCGATCGTCGCGAGGGCCTGGCGGGTCTGGAACACGGCGTCGGACGCCGCCTCGGCGTCCTTCGTCACGGACATCACGGAGATCAGCGCGCCCGTGATCATCGCGATCGCGATCGAGAACACGATCATCGACACGAGCAGCTCGGCCAGGGTCATGCCGGCGTCCCGCCGCGGGGTGTCAGCCATTGGCCGCCGCCTTGTACGACGCGTCCGCGGTCACGCCGCCGAGGTCGGCGACCACCGCGAAGCTCGTGAGCGTCGTCCCCCCGACCGAGACGGTGGCCACGACGCGCGACGTGACGACTGCCGAGCCGTCGACGGTGGTGGTGCACGCGCTGGTCTTGCAGTCGGTGGCGGGCGTCCCGGTCCGCGTCGCCGGCGCGCGCGTGACGCTCGGACGCTGCACCATCACCGAGCCCTCGTAGGTGATCCGGACGGAGCCGTAGTCGACCGCGGTCGCGGGGATGGCCCACGTCTGCGACTGCGGCGTCCCACCGGAGGCCGGAGCCGCGTACGAGCCGAGGTTGACCGTCGTGTAGCCGGTCCCGCTCCACACGCGCAGCGTGCCGGCGCGGGTGAACACGGGTGCCTGCGCGCCGGCGCCTTCCTCCGCGCGGGCCGTCTCCGACAGCCCGCTGACCGACCACAGCCCGTTGGCCGTGGAGAACCCGGACGGGGCCGCCGTGAACGCCGCCGTCGCCATCGCCGACGCGCCGACGGTGCGCTGGACAGCACCGTGGCCGCAGTCGACGACGGATCCCGTGCAGGCGCCGGTGTTCGCCGACCCGAGGATCGCCGCCACCGAGCGGGTCGGCTGGCCCGAGGTGCCGAAGGACGCGAGCGGGACTGCGGTGCCGTCAGGCGCCGTGTAGGTCAGGGAGGCGGACGTCCCGGCCGGCTGCACCGAGGAGGACGAGCACGGCCGACGCGCACCGGCGGCGCCGGTGGTGAGGGCCGAGCCGGTGCTGTCGATGCACACGGACGTGTCGGCGGCGACCGCGGCGCGCGCCGTCCCGGTGTCGCTGCTCGAGGGCCGCAGGGCGAGGGTCCCGCCGGTGCCGCTGGTCTGCAGCGTGCCGGCGGTGTGGGCCGGGGTGGTGGCCGTCAGGGTCTGGTCCGGGGTCGACGACGGGTCCGAGTCGACAGCGGCGGTGGCCGCCTGTCCCCCGGTGCTCGTCGTCGTCGACTCGGTGACCGACGCGCCGGACGTCGAGGCGCCCGCCTGGCCGGTGGCGGTCTGCTCGACGAGGAACGTCGACGACGCCCGCGCGAAGTCGAGCTGCAGCGCCGTGGCCGCCATGCCCTGGATCGGGTGCGTGGAGTCCACCGGGTCGGTCACGGTCACCCCGCCGAGGGCCTCCCCCGAGCGGACGGTGAGGTACGCCTGGCACGGCGCGGCGAACGGCGCGGTGGCCGTCGACAGGCAGCCGGCGGGCGAGAACGTCGTGGTGCGCTCCGCGGTCGTGCGGGGGCTGGGGAACACCGCGCTCGTCCACCGCACGAGGACCGTGAGGTTGAACGGCTGCGACCCCGACGCCGTCGGCGGAGCCTTCGTCACGTAGGTGTGGACGCGGTAGGTGACGCCGTCCACCACGGTGTCGGTCCACTGCCCGGAGACGGTGTTGACGACGAGGGTCTCCGAGACGCCGGCACCGAGCACGGAGCTCGCGGGGGCGAACGTCGAGACCCCCGAGGCCGTCGACGTGTAGAGGAGCCCGCTCTTGACAGTGGAGCCGGCTCCGGGCTGCGTCACGGTGTCGTACGGCAGGGCGCGCAGCCGCTCGAGCTGTTGCGTGGCCAGAGCGGTCGCGGTCTGCCGCTGGCGCGCCTGCTGGATGGTCTTGAGGCTGCCGACCACCGCGTAGCTGAGGGAGGTCATCACGAGGGCGACGATGACCATCGCGACGATGACCTCGATGAGGGTGAAGCCGGTGTCGTCCGCACCCGCTGAGCGACGCATGCGGTCGCGCACGGTCTGCATGTCCCTCCCTGGTCTGGTCATCCGTCAGCAGTCCCGAAGGGGGTGCCCGCCACGTCGGCGGGCACCCCCTTCGGCGGACCAGCGCCGGGGCGCCGGCTCATGACGTCAGCAGGCGCCCTTGGTGAGGCCGGCGGTGATGTCGTACTTCCAGGCGGAGGCGCCGCTCGGGGTCGACGGCGTCACGTCCACGCAGCCGGTGGTGGAGTTCGTGGCACCGCCGTCAGCGGTGTTGTTCGCGGAGAGCTTCCCGTCCGCGACGAGCGTCCCGGTCGCGCTGCCCTCGTGGATCTCCCACTTGCCCGTGTTCGTGGTGACGACGAGCGCGTTCGCGCCGTCCACGTAGTACGCCGCGATCTCCTTGCCGATGGTCGAGACGTCGGCCTTGGCCGCGGTCTCCGCGGCCTTCTTGCGCTGGTTGAGGAACACCGGGATCGCGATCGCCGCGAGGATCCCGATGATGATCATGACGACCAGGAGCTCGACCAGGGTGAAGCCCCGGTCCTTCTCCTCGATGGACTTGCGGATGCGAGCGATCACGTCGACTCCTGGGGTGAGGGAAAGCCGTCTTCTACGGAAATTCGGTCCGCGATCAGCGGGCCGTTCAGGTGGTGCACCACCAACATCGGGTGGCCGGCCCACGGACTTGAGGGGATGACTCCGCGTCATCGAGATTCACCCCGACGGGTGCACCCTGTCCGTTTTGCCGCTATTGCACGACATTGAAGATGCTGAAGATCGGCATGTAGAGACCGATGACGATGAAGCCGATGATGGCCCCGACGACGACGATCATGAGCGGCTCGATCAGGCTCGTGAGCTGCTCGGTCGTCGTCTCGACCTCCTGGTCGTAGAACTGCGCGACCTTCGACAGCATGGTGTCGAGCGCCCCGGTCTCCTCGCCGACGGACATCATCTGCACCACCATCGGGGGGAACACGGGGTGCTGTGCCAGCGGACGGGACAGCGACTCACCACGCCGCACCGACTCCTGCACCGCCTTCGCCGCGCGTTCCACGACGATGTTGCCGCTCGTCTCCCCGACGATGTCGAGCGCCTGGAGGATCGGCACACCGGCATGGATCATGGTCCCGAAGTTCCGGCAGAAACGTGCGAGCGCGACTTTGCGGAACAGCGGCCCGAAGACGGGCATCCGCAGCCGCCAGGGGTCGATCCGCTCCCGCACCGCCCGGTCGTTCTTGTGCTTGTTCCACCACCAGGTGAAGGCGATCCCGAGCACGACGAGCGGGCCGATGGCCCACTTGAGCCCGTTGGACAGGACCACGAGGAACTTCGTCAGCGCCGGCAGCTCACCACCCAGGTCCGCGAACATGTCGGTGAAGATCGGCACGATGAACAGCAGCATGCCGATCATGGCGAGCACCGCGACGATGAAGACGATGACGGGGTAGGTCATCGCGGACTTGATCTTGCTCCGCAGCTTCACCTCGTCCTCGAAGTTCTGCGCCACGGAGAGCAGCACCTGGTCGAGGAAGCCGCCGATCTCGCCCGCCCGGACCATGTTCACCATGAGAGGCGGAAACACCCGGTCGTGCCGCTCCAGGGCGGCGGAGAAGGCGAGGCCCGTCTCGACGTCGGTGCGGACCTGAGCGAGCACCTTCGCCAGCGGCTTCGACTCGGTCTGCTCCGTCAGGATCGCGAGCGCGCGGATCAGGGACAGGCCGGAGTCGATCATCGTGGCGAGCTGGCGGGACGCCACGGCGAGGTCCTTCAGCCCGATCCTGTCGCCGAAGCCCGGGATCGTGATCTCCCGCTGGAGCCCCGTGGTCGAGACCTCGGAGATCGACACGGCCGCGAGGCCCATCTCGCGGAGCCGGTGCGCGACCGCCGCCTGGCTGGCCGCGTCCACCCGGCCCTTCGTCAGCTTGCCGGACCGGTCCCTGACGGCGTACTCGAAGGTCTTCGTCTCGCTCATGCCAGCTCCCCGTACGCGGCGCCCGTCGCCATGCCGGCCTGCCCCTGCGTCATGCCCGAGAACCGCCCGGTCAGCCGGTTGAAGTCCTCGACGTGGTGCGCACGCTCCAGCCCGACCTCGTAGGAGATGCGGCCGGTGCGGACGAGCTCGGCCAGGTGCTGGTCGAGCGTGTGCATCCCCTGCTGGGCCCCCGCCTGCATCGCGGAGTAGATCTGGTGGGTCTTCCCCTCGCGGATGAGGTTGCGCACCGCCGGCGTCGCGATCATCACCTCGGTGGCCACGACGCGTCCGCGCCCGTCCGCGCGCTTGCAGAGCGTCTGGCAGACCACGCCTTGCAGCGCCCCGGCCAGCTGGGTGCGCACCTGGGCCTGCTGGTGGGACGGGAATACGTCGATGATGCGGTCGATGGTCTGGGCGGCGTCCTGCGTGTGCAGCGTGGCGAACACCAGGTGACCCGTCTCGGCCGCCGTCAGGGCCACGGAGATGGTCTCGAGGTCACGGAGCTCGCCCACGAGGATGATGTCCGGGTCCTGGCGCAGCACGTGCTTCAGCGCGGAGGCGAACGAGTGCGTGTCTCCGCCGACCTCGCGCTGGTTGACGAGCGAGCGCTTGTGCCGGTGGAGGAACTCGATGGGGTCCTCGACGGTCATGATGTGGTCGCTGCGCGTCCGGTTGGCCAGGTCGATCACGGAGGCCAGCGTCGTGGACTTGCCGGAGCCCGTCGGCCCCGTGACGAGGACGAGGCCCCGCGGCAGCCCCGCGAACGTCGCGACCACCGGCGGGACGCCGAGCTCTTCCAGCGGCTTGATCTCGTAGGGGATCACGCGGAACGCCGCACCCACCGACTCGCGCTGCTGGTAGAGGTTCACGCGGAACCGGGCCACGCCCCGCAGGGCGTAGGAGAAGTCCAGCTCCAGGTTCGCCTCGAACGCCTCGCGCTGCTTCTGCGTGAGGATCCGGTACAGCACGCGACGCAGCGGGTCCGGCATCAGCGTAGGGAAACCCGGGAGCGGTTCCAGAGTCCCCGAGACGCGGACGGTCGGGGCCGCCCCGGTGGTCAGGTGGAGGTCCGACGCACCCAGCCGGACCATCTCCCGCAGGGCGTCGTCGAGTGACACGTCGTCCTGCTCGAGCGCCTCTCCCATCCCGACGCGCGCCGCGCCGGGGCGGTAGACCGGCGCGGGCGGGGTGCCGGCGGGCGCCGCGGGGGGCGCTGCCGCCGGGGCCGCGGCAGCCGCACGTCGGCCGCCAACGGCGGGGACGGGCGGCAGCGGTGCCGTGCGGGGGTCGGCTCCGCCGGATGCGCCGGCGGAGCCGGGGACGACGGGCGCACCGGGCCCGGGACGGGGCTCGGGCGTCGGCCGGGCACCGGAGAGGGCGTCGTTCACCCAGGGTTCGCTCACGTCTCTGCTCCGTCCCGCAGCCGCAGTCGGCCGCTCGCACTGCTCATCGGCCTGCCGGCCCGTGCTCTTGAGCGCTCGTCACCGGGTCACGCGACGACGCGCAGGATCTCCTCGATCGACGTCTGCCCGCTGACGACCTTCTGCCAGCCGTCGTCGCGGAGCGTGATCATCCCCTGCGACCGCGCCGTAGCGGCGATCTCGGCGGACGACGACCGCGCGACGGCGTGCCGCTCGACGTCCTCGGTCACCTGCATGACCTCGTGCAGCGCGAGCCGGCCCCGGTACCCCGTGCGCGAGCACGCGACGCAGCCGACGGGTCGGTACACCTCCGGCAGCGCCTCCCCCGGCACCCACGGGAACCGCGCGGAGATCAGCTCCGTCTCGGTGGGGACGTAGGGCTCCTTGCACTTCTCGCACAGCCGCCGCGCGAGCCGCTGGGCGACGACGGCGTCCAGCGCCGACCCGACGAGGAACGGCTCGATCCCCATCTCCACGAGCCGCGTCACCGCGGACGGCGCGTCGTTGGTGTGCAGCGTCGACAGCACGAGGTGGCCGGTGAGGGCCGCCTCGATGGCGATCTGCGCGGTCTCGTGGTCGCGGATCTCTCCGAGCAGGACGACGTCGGGGTCGGACCGCAGGATGGAGCGCAGCGCGCCGGCGAACGTGAGGCCGGCCTTCGGGTTGACCTGGACCTGGTTGATGCCGGCCAGGCGGTACTCGACGGGGTCCTCGACGGTGATGACGTTGATCTCGGGCCGGGAGACGGCGTTGAGGGTGGCGTAGAGCGTCGTGGACTTGCCGGAACCGGTGGGCCCGGTGACGAGGATCATGCCGTAGGGCTTGGTGTACGCCTCGCGGTAGGTGGCGTAGTTGTGCTCGAGGAAGGCGAGGTCGCGCAGGTCGAGGGACGCCGTGGAGTTGTCGAGGATGCGCATGACGATCTTCTCGCCCCACACCGTCGGGAGGGTCGCGACGCGGAGGTCGATCTTGCGGCCGTTGTGGGTGACGGACATGCGGCCGTCCTGGGGCTTGCGCCGCTCGGCGATGTCGATGTCCGAGAGGATCTTCACGCGCGAGATCACGCCGCCCTGGATCTGCTTCGGGGAGCGCTGCATCTCGTGCAGCACGCCATCGATGCGGTACCGGACGCGCAGATCGTGCTCGGTGGGCTCGATGTGGATGTCGGACGCGCGGTCGGAGATCGCCTGCGTGACGAGCAGGTTGACGTACCGGACGATCGGGGCGTCGTCCTCGACGACGTCGCCGACCCTCGACAGGTCGACGTCCTGCGGCGCCTGCTCCTCCTCGAACGCCGAGGACAGGTCCTCCATCTCGCCGTCCGCGCGGCAGAACCGGTCGATCGCCCGCGTGAGGTTCTCGAACGTCGCGACGATCGGCAGCACCGTCATCCCCGACACGGTCCGCACGTCGTCGACCGCCACGACGTTGCCGGGGTCCGCGGTCGCCAGCACGAGCGCGCCGTCCTGGAACCCGACCGGCAGCACCGTGTACCGCCGGCACAGCGCCGCGGGCACCATCGACACCGCGGCGCGGTCCACCGGGTAGTCGTCGAGGTCGACGAACGCCATGCCGACCTGCCGGGCGAGCGCCGCCACGAGCTGGCCCTCGGTGAGCACGCCGATCTCGACCAGCGTCCGGCCGAGCGACTGCCCGCGCACCAGCTGCTCGTCCAGAGCGGCCATCAGCTGCCCCTCGGTGACCAGCCCCTCGTCCAGCAGGATCTCGCCGAGCTGCTTCACCCCGTGTCCCTTCGTCCCGGGGCAGGCCGGTGCACCTGCCCCGAAGGGACCATCGGCAGGTGGACGGGGCGAGATGAGGGACCGCCGGCAGCCTCACCCGGTGGGGACGCCGGGCCGGTCAGCCCGCGGGCGCCTCGAGGGCCTCGCCGAGCGCGGCTGCCATCGCGTCGAGCGGCCCGGGGCGTCCCGTCATGAGGCGCACCTGCTCGACGGCCTGGTGCAGCAGCATCCGCTCCCCCGGCACGGCGACGCCGCCCCGGGTCTCCCACGCGTCCGCCAGGGCGGTGCGGAGCGGGTCGTACGCGACGTCGAGCAGCACGCCGGGCACTGCGCCGGCTCCGGCGCCCGCACCGGCGCCCGCGAGCTCCGCCGCCAGACCGTCCGCGGCGTGCGGCGGGAGCGTCGACACCACGAGGTCGGCCCGCGCCAGGGCGCCCACCGCCTCCGTGAGGGGCCGGAGCACCGGCTCGACGCCCATCCGGTGCGCGGCCCGCGCGAGCCCGCCGGTGCGCCCGATCGAGCGCACGAGCACGACCGGCGTGGTGCAGCCCAGCTCCGCGAGGGCGGCCAGCGTCGACGCGGCGGTGGCGCCGGCCCCCAGGACGACGGCAGTGCGTCCCCCGGCGGGCGGGGCCGCCGCCTGCCCGCGCGCGGCGAGCCCCTCGGTGAGCGCCGCGACGATGCCGTGCACGTCCGTATTGGCGCCCGTGAGCACCGGGCGCCGGCCCCCGGGCTGCACGAGCACGGTGTTGACGGCCCCGACCACGCCCGCGAGCGGCTCGACGTGGTCGAGCAGCGGCATGACGGCCTGCTTGAGCGGCATCGTCACGCTGAGCCCCGCCCAGCTGTCGTCGAGCGCCGCGACGAAGCCGGGCAGGGCGTCCTCCGTGACGTCGACCGCGTCGTACCGCCAGCCGTCCAGGCCGAGCGCCGCGTACGCGGCACGGTGCAGCCGGGGCGACAGGGAGTGCGCGACCGGGTGGCCCAGCACGGCCGCCCGGCGGGGGACGGCTGTCACTGGTTCGCGGCCTGCCACTCCCGCAGCTCGTCCACGTAGGTCTGGTGCTCCGCGAACGTCTCCGAGAACTTGGTCTCGCCCGTGTCCAGGTTCACCGTCGCCCAGTAGAGCCACGGACCGTCGGCGGGGTGCAGCACCGCGTCGATGGACGCCTCGCCGGGCGAGGCGATCGGCGTCGGCGGCAGCCCGTAGACCTTGTACGAGTTGTACGGGTTGTACGGCGGCTGGGCGTCGCGCGTGTCGGCGTACGTGAGGTCCGCGCCGGACTTGCCGAGCCCGTACGCCACGATCGCGTCGATCTGGAGCGGCATCTCGATGTCCAGCCGGTTCTGGATCGCGCGGGCCATCTTCGGCCGGTCCTCGTCGAGCTTGCCCTCGCGCTCCACGATCGACGCCTTGTTCAGCACCGTCTCCCACTGGTCCTGCGGGACCTGCTTCTCGGTGAGCACCGCGACGGTGCGCGCGACCATCTGCGACAGCACCTCGGTGGCGCTCGTGCCGGGCTCGATCTCGTAGGTCGCGGGGAACAGCCAGCCCTCGACGTTGCCGTTCGCCTCGGCCGGCAGCCCGATCGCGGCGGTGTCGGCCGCGGCGGCCTCCAGGTCCTCCACGGGGATCGTCGCGATCTCGTACACGCGCTGGTAGATCTGCTTCGCGGTGTAGCCCTCGGGGATCGTCACGCGGTTCGACACGCGGTTCTCCGCGTCGAGCAGCGCGTTGACGGCGTCGCTCGCCTTCATCTCGAGCTGCAGCGCGTACGTGCCGGGCTGGATCGACTGCGCGTTCGGGTTCGTCGCGTACGCGTCCGAGAACGCCCGCGCGGTCGCGACCACGCCCGCCTCGGCCAGGGTCTGCCCGATCGCACCGCCGGTGTCCCCGGACGCGACGGTCACCTGGACCTCGCCGCTGCCGGGACCCGGGTAGTCCTGGACGGTCTGCTCGGCGTCGTCGCCGGAGAACAGCCCGCCGACCACGCTCCAGACCACGAACGCGGCGCCGCCGACGAGGGCCAGGGCGAGCACGAGGACGACGACGGAGCGCCGGCGGCGCGTCTTGCGCTGCCGGACCTGCTGCTCCTTCGTGTCCCGGCGCGAGCGCCGCGAGGGCTGGGGTGCCTCGCCGTGCTCCTGCTCCGGAGCCCCGAGGAAGAGGTCGCTCACTCGGCTGTCCCTTCGGTGTGTCCTGCGTGACCTGCGTCCCCCAGACCCCCCTGGCGCGGACCCGGGGCGTCCTGCGGGCGGATCGTCGTGACCCGCTCGCCGGGCCGGCGGCCCGAGGAACGCTCCGCATCCAACGCGGTCTGCAGGATGACCACAGCGGCCGCCTGGTCGACCACCGCTCGATGACGACGACCCGACCGGCCGGACGCGTGGAGCGCCTGGTGGGCGCTCACGGTGCTCATCCGCTCGTCGACGAGCCGCACCGGGACCGGCGCGACAGCCGTCGCCAGCGTCACAGCGTACGCGCGCGCGGCCTCGGCCGCAGCGCCCTCCTGACCGGACAGGTGCCGCGGGAGGCCCACGTAGACCGCGGCGGCGGACCGCTCCGCCACTTCCGCGGCGACCTGCGCGACGTCGAGGGGCAGGTCACCGGGTGCGGGACGGCGCGTGTCCCGCGCCAGCGTGGCGACCGGCGTGGCGACCAGGCCGTCCGGGTCGCTGGCCGCGAGGCCGACCCGCACGGAGCCCACGTCGACGGCCAGCCGGGCGCCCCGGACCACCGTGTCGGCGTCCGGGACGCCCTCGTCCCCCGGCGCGCGGCCCGAGCCGTGCACGCCGGCCGCCCCGCTCAGGCGCCCGCCCGGATCGCGTCGCGCACCCCGGCGAGGGCCTCCGGCAGACGGGCCGCGTCGGTGCCGCCGCCCTGCGCGAGGTCGTCCTTGCCGCCGCCCCCGCCGCCCAGCAGCCCGGAGGCGGTCCGCACGAGCGCACCGGCCCGCACGCCCTTCTCGCGTGCGCCCGCGTTCGTGGCGACGACCACGACGGGCCGGCCCTTCGCGACGCCGCCGACGGCGACGACCGCCGGCGAGGACTCGCCGAGCCGGTTCCGGACGTCGAGCACCAGCGTGCGCAGGTCGTCGGCCGTGGCCTCGCCGGCGTCGTGCGTCACGACACGCACGCCCGCCACCTCCTCGGCGGACGCGGCGAGACCGCCCGCCGCCGCGAGGACCTGCGCGGCGCGCGCGGACGCGAGCTGCTTCTCCGACTCCTTGAGCCGCGTGAGCAGCGAGGACACGCGGTCCGCGAGCTCGTCGGGGCGCGCCCCGAGCAGGCCCGAGAGCTGCCCCACCAGCGCGCGCTCCTTGGCGTGGAAGCCGTACGCCCCGTCACCGACGAGGGCGTCGACGCGCCGCACGCCGGAGCCGATGGACGACTCGCCGAGCAGCGTCACGAGGCCGAGCTCGCCCGAGCGGCGCACGTGGGTACCGCCGCAGAGCTCGCGCGACCAGTCGCCGCCGATGGACACGACGCGCACCTGGTCGCCGTACTTCTCGCCGAACAGCGCCATGGCGCCGAGCGCCCGCGCCTCCGCGATCGGCATGACCGCGTCGGTGACCTCGAGGTCCTCCTGCAGCCGGGTGTTGACCCGGCCCTCGACCTCGGACAGCACGCCCTGCGGGACGGCCTGGCCGGAGCGGAAGTCGAACCGCACGCGGCTCGGGGCGTTCTCCGAGCCCGCCTGGGTCGCGCTCGGGCCGAGCGCCTCCTGGATCGCCTTGTGGACCATGTGCGTCGCGGTGTGCGCGCGGCTTATCGCGATCCGGCGCTCCGTGTCGATCGCCGCGACACCCGGCTCGTCCAGCGTGACGGTGCCCTCGACGAGGCGGCCGCGGTGGACCGGCAGCCCCTTGACCGGCGCCTGCACGTCGTCGACCTCGATCGTCGCGCCGCCGTCGAGCACGATCGTGCCGTGGTCGGCGAGCTGGCCGCCCATCTCGGCGTAGAACGGCGTGACGTCCAGGACGACCTCGACGTCCGCGGGCGCGGTCGCCGCCGGGGCGGGCACGCCGTCGACCAGCAGGCCCACGACGCGCGAGCGGGACGTGGTGCGGTCGTAGCCGACGAACTCGACGGGCTTGCCGCCGGAGCCGCTGAGCGTCGCGTGCAGGTCCTGGTACGCCGCGGTGTCCGTGCGGCCCGCGCGCTTGGCCAGGGCGTCCGCCCGGGCGCGGTCGCGCTGCGCCTGCATGAGCGTCCGGAAGGCCTTCTCGTCGACGGAGACGCCCTGCTCGGCCGCCATCTCGAGGGTGAGGTCGATCGGGAAGCCGTAGGTGTCGTGCAGCTGGAACGCCTTCTCGCCCGACAGCAGCGGCGCGGTGCCGGACGTGCCCGCGGTCCTCGCCTCGGAGACGGCCTGGTCGAGGATCGAGGTGCCGGACACCAGCGTGCGCAGGAACGCCTCCTCCTCCGCGTACGCGACCCGGGCGATGCGGTCGAAGTCGCGCGCCAGCTCCGGGTACGACGGGGACATCGCGTCGCGCGAGACCGGCAGCAGCGTCGGCAGCGCCGGCGTGTCGACTCCGAGCAGGCGCATCGCCCGCACCGCGCGGCGCAGCAGGCGGCGCAGCACGTAGCCGCGGCCCTCGTTGGACGGCACGACGCCGTCGCCCATGAGCATGAGGCCCGAGCGCACGTGGTCCGCGACGACGCGCATCCGCACGTCGTCCTCGTGGTCGGCGCCGTAGCGGCGGCCGGACAGCTGCTGCGCGGCCTCGATGACCGGGAAGACCTCGTCGATCTCGTACATGTTGTCGACGCCCTGCAGCAGGAACGCGACGCGCTCCAGGCCCATGCCGGTGTCGATGTTCTTCTGCTTGAGCTCGCCGAGGATCGGGAAGTTCTCCTTGCCGCCCCCGTCGCCCCGCTCGTACTGCATGAAGACGAGGTTCCAGATCTCGATGTACCGGTCCTCGTCCGCGACCGGCCCGCCCTCGCGCCCGTACGCCGGGCCGCGGTCGACGTAGATCTCCGAGCACGGGCCCGCCGGGCCGCGCGCGCCGGTCGACCAGTAGTTGTCCTTCATGCCGCGACGCTGGATGCGCTCGTCCGGCAGGCCGGCGATCTTCTTCCAGAGCTCCGCCGCCTCGTCGTCGGTCTCGTAGACCGTGACCCAGATCGTCTCGGGGTCGAAGCCGTAGCCGCCCTGGTCCTGGCGGGTGGTGATCAGCTCCCACGCGAAGGTGATCGCCCCCTCCTTGAAGTAGTCGCCGAAGGAGAAGTTGCCGTTCATCTGGAAGAACGTGCCGTGGCGGGTGGTCTTGCCGACCTCCTCGATGTCGAGGGTCCGCACGCACTTCTGCACGCTGGTCGCACGCGGCCACGGGGCCGTCTGCTCGCCGAGCATGTAGGGGATGAACGGCACCATGCCCGCGATCACGAACAGCGTCGACGGGTCGGGCGAGATCAGCGGGGCCGAGGGCACCACGGCGTGACCGCGGGCCTCGAAGAAGTCGAGCCAACGCTGGCGGATCTCGGCGGTGCGCATGGTGTCCTCTGCAGTGTCGGTGGGCGGGACCGCGTCCCGCCGCTGTCGTGCTCAGCGTCGCGCCGGCCCGGGGTGTTCCCGTCCGGCCGGGGAGCAGCCTAGGCGGCTGCGGGCCGTCGTCAGTAGAACGAGTACGGCACGTCGCCGTCCTCGTCCTCCGGGTCCTCGGTGGGCTCGTCGGCCCAGCCGCGGCGGGCCCGGGCCTCGCGGGCGGCCGACCGGGCCTCGGGGTCGTGGTGCCAGGCCGGCGGCACGGCACCGCCGTCGTCCGGCGTGGTCGCGCGCCGCGCGTCGCGCTCGGCCCGCAGGGCGTCCACGTCCACGTCGCCGACGAGGTCGTGCCGCAGCTGCGCCTCGCGCTCCGCCATGCCGGCCCGCAGCTCCCGCCGGGCGTCCGCGAGCGAGCGGACCGCGCCGGCGGTGGTCGCCCCGGCCCGGAAGGCGGTGCGCGCGGCCTGGGCCGCCAGGGCGGCGGCCCCCAGGGAGCCGTCCGCGGCGGGGGTCGCCCCGCGCGCGGCCCCCGGGGTGTCGAGCAGCCCCAGGCGGCGCGCACCGGCGACGGCCACGGCCGCCCCGACGCCGACCCAGAACAGCCGTCTCATCGCGCCGACCGGCCCTTGCCGAGCCCCGACAGGGCGCGCCGGACGCCGTAGCTGAAGGCCGCGACCTTGATCATCGGCCCGCCGACGGTCGCGGCGAACAGCGAGGTGAGCGCCGAGACGTTCTGCGTGACCTGCGCCGCGGAGGTCGTGATCGCGTCCACGCGCTCGAGCTGGGTGTTGGTCGCCGACACGGTCGTCGCCGCCTCGTCGAGGATCGGCACGGTGTGCTCGGTGATCTCCCGGACGGACGTGCGGGTCTCGTCCAGCACCCGGCCGAGCTTCACCAGCGGCACGGCGAGCGCGCCGACCAGCAGCACGAAGGCGATGGCCGCGATCAGCCCCGCGATGTCTCCCAGCATGGCCAGCCCTTCTGCGTCGTGTCGTCGCCGTGCGGCGTCACCGGAACCCTACCGGGAGCGACGCGGCGGCCCGGGACGGCCGCGACGCCCCGCACACGGTCCCTGTCGGGCGGTGCGGGGCGTCGCGGTCGGTGTCGCGGCTGCGTCAGCGGGCGTAGTACTCGACGACCAGCTGGACCTCGCACGTGATCGGCACCTCGGCGCGCTTCGGGCGGCGGGTCAGCACGGCCGAGAGCTTCTCGAGCTGCACGTCCAGGTAGCCCGGGACGGCCGGCAGCACGTCGCGGTGCGCACCGGCGGCGGCCACCTGGAACGGGACCGTCGTCTGCGACTTCGGCTTGATCTGGAGGGTCTGGCCCTCCTTCACGCGGAACGACGGGCGGTCCACGATCTTGCCGTCGACCAGCACGTGGCGGTGCACGACGACCTGGCGGGCCTGCAGGATGGTGCGGGCGAAGCCGGCGCGGAGCACCAGCGCGTCCAGGCGGGTCTCGAGGTCCTCGACGAGCGCCTCACCGGTCAGGCCCGGGGCCTTGCGGGCGGCCTCGTAGGCGCGGGCGAGCTGCTTCTCGCGCAGCGCGTACTGGGCGCGCAGACGCTGCTTCTCGCGCAGACGCACGGCGTAGTCCGACTCGGTGCGGCGGCGGGCGCGGCCGTGCTCACCGGGCGGGTAGGGGCGCTTCTCGAAGTGCTTGACGGCCTTCGGCGTCAGCGCGAGGCCCAGGGCGCGCGAGAGGCGCACCTGGCGGCGCGAACGGGTCACGTTGCTCACGGTGTTCTTCCTGTCGTTCGATTCACGGCACACCCGGACGCGGGAGGTTCCGCGGCGGGCGTGGGGCCGACCTTCGTGCCGAACCGCTCGGGAGCGGCGGTGGCTGGCTAGGGCCCCAGGCGCGTCCGGTCAACCCGGACGACCGGTCGACTCTACCGGGTCGGGAGCCCAGCGCCTAACCGTCGCGCGCCGCGCCTCGCCGCGCCGGGGTCAGCCGTGGCCCTCCGGCGCGGGCGCCTGGTCGAGCACCGCCCGGATCCGCCCGAGCCGCTCGCCCACCTGCCGCTCGTAGCCGTTGTCCGTCGGCGCGTAGTAGCGCGTGCCGACCAGGTCGTCCGGCAGGTACTGCTGCGCCGCGATGCCGTGCGGGTGGTCGTGGGCGTACAGGTAGCCCTTCCCGTGGCCGAGCGCCTGGGCTCCGGCGTAGTGCGCGTCGCGCAGGTGCGGGGGCACGGACCCGACCCGTCCGGCCCGCACGTCCGCCAGGGCCGCGTCGATGCCGGTGTAGGCCGCGTTCGACTTCGGTGCGGTCGCCAGGTGCACGACCGCCTCGGCGAGGATGATCCGCGCCTCGGGCATGCCGATCAGCGCCACGGCCTGCGCGGCGGCGACGGCGGTCTGCAGGGCGCTCGGGTCGGCCATGCCGACGTCCTCGGCGGCGGAGATGACGACCCGCCGCGCGATGAACCGCGGGTCCTCCCCCGCGGCGATCATCCGCGCGAGGTAGTGCAGGGCCGCGTCGACGTCGGAGCCGCGCACCGACTTGATGAACGCGCTGATGACGTCGTAGTGCTGGTCGCCGTCCCGGTCGTAGCGCACGGCGGCGACGTCGATCGCACGCTCGACCGTGGCCAGGTCGACGACCGCCGGCGCGTCCGCGTCCTCGCCGTCGTGGTCGGCGTCCGGGTCGGCCGCGCGCGCGTCCCGGTCGGCCAGCGCCGCACCCGCGGCGGCCTCGAGGACGGTCAGGGCCTTGCGCGCGTCGCCGCCCGCGAGCCGCAGCAGGTGCTCCTCGGCCTCCTCCTCGAGCCGCACGGCGCCGCCGAGCCCGCGCTCGTCGACGACCGCCCGGCGCACCAGCGCCCGCACGTCCTCGGTGCCGAGCGGCTTCAGCGTGAGCAGCAGGGAGCGCGACAGCAACGGCGAGTTCACGGAGAAGCTGGGGTTCTCGGTCGTCGCCGCGACGAGCGTCACCCAGCGGTTCTCGACGCTCGGCAGCAGCGCGTCCTGCTGCGCCTTCGTGAAGCGGTGCACCTCGTCGATGAACAGCACCGTCTCGGAGCCGTCCGCGGCCAGGCGGCGTCGCGCGTCGTCGACCACCTGCCGGACGTCCTTGACGCCCGCCGTGACGGCCGACAGCTCCACGAACCGCCGGCCCGACGTCGTGGCCACCAGGTACGCGAGCGTCGTCTTGCCCGTCCCCGGCGGCCCCCAGAGCACGACCGACGACGGCGCCGCCCGCCGCGACGCGTCGCCCGCACCGCCCTCGACGAGGCGCCGCAGGGGCGACCCGGGCACCAGCAGGTGCTCCTGCCCGGCGACCTCCGCCAGGCTGCTCGGCCGCATCCGCACGGCGAGCGGCGCCCCCGCGGACGGCGCGGGGGTGCCCTGCGCGGTGGAGGTCACCGCGTCGAACAGGTCCATGCGGCGAGCCTACGCAGCCGCGCCCACAACCGGGCACCGCGGCTCCCGCGCGCACCCGGCGACCCCGCCGCCACCCGTGATGCGCGAGCACCGTCCGGCCTGCGATGCTGACCTGCGTGTTCGAGAGCCTGGGGCGCACCGTCGCCCGCCACCCCCGCCTGACGCTCGCCGCCTGGGCGGTCGTCGCCGTCGCCTGCGCGCTGCTGGCGCTGGTCGGCGTCGGGGGCCAGAACCTCTTCGACCGGCTCACGACCGGCGAGCCGGTGGTTCCGGGCTCCGACAGCGCCCGGGCGACCGAGCTCCTCGCGGAGTCGGACACCTCCGGCGCGTCGCTGACGCTCGTCGTGCAGGGGGTGGACCCCGCGACGGAGGGCCTCGCGGACGCCCTGGAGCCCGCGCGCGCCGAGGTCGCGGACGTACCGGGCGTGGTCTCGGTCATCGACCCGTTCGTGCTGCCGGACGGGGTCGAGAACCCCGCGGCCGCGCCTCTGCTGGCCACCGACGGGGACGGGTTCCTCGTGGTCGTCGAGCTCGACCCCGGCCTGGCGGGCGACACCCAGGACGCGGCCCTGCACGACGTCGAGGAGCGGCTGCGCGAGGTGCCGGCCGCGCTCGACGACGTCGCCCCCGGCGCCACCGGCCTGGTCGGCGGGACCTCCCTGATCGTCTCGGCCATCACCGACCAGGTCGAGCGGGACCTCACCACGGGCGAGGCGATCGCGCTGCCGGTGGCGCTGCTGATCATGGTGCTGGTGTTCGGCGGGTTCCTCGCCGCCGCCATGCCGATCGTCGGCGCCGTCGCGTCCATCGCGGGCGGCCTGGGTGCGCTCGTCGGCCTGTCGTACCTGATGGACGACCTCGAGTCGTCGGTCGTCAACGTGGTCACCGTGCTCGGGCTCGGCCTCTCGATCGACTACGGCCTGCTCATCGTGTCCCGGTTCCGCGAGGAGCTGGGCCGGGCGCTCGGCGACGACGAGGGACGCTCCGCGCGCCGCCGACGCGGGGACGGGGCCGTCGTCACCGCCCTGGTCACGACGATGGGCACCGCCGGGCGCACGGTCGCGTTCTCCGCGCTGACCGTCGGGGTGTCGATCGCGGGGCTCCTGGTGTTCCGGCAGGACATCCTGCGGGCGTTCGGCGCCGGGTCCGTGGCCGTGATCGTGTTCGCGGTCGCCACCGCCCTCACCCTGGTGCCCGCGCTCCTCGTGCTCGCGGGGCGCCGCCTCGCCCGCCCGAGCGTGCTCGCCCGGGTGCCGGGCGTGCGGAGCGTCCTGGCCCGCACCGCCGACGTCGCGTCCGAGGAGGGGACGTTCTCCCGCCTCGCCGGGCGCGTGCAGCGCCGACCCTGGTGGGTGATGGGCGGCTCGCTGGCCGTGCTGCTCGTGCTCGCGTCCCCGCTGCTGCACGTCGAGCTCCGCAACTCCACGACGCAGCTGCTGCCGATGTCCAGCCCCCAGCGCGAGTTCGTGCGCGTGCTCGCGGAGCAGTACCCGGCGTCGTCCTCGCCGTCCGTGGTGCTGGTCGCGCAGACCGGCGAGGCCGACGCCGCCGCGGCCGTCCCGGAGATCGAGGCGCTCGACGGCGTCGCCTCCGTCGACCCGCCCGCGGTGCGCGACTCGGTCGTCGTCATCGGGGTGCGCCCCGACAGCACCGACCCCGGCGGCGCCGTCGCCCAGGAGGTCGTGCACGGGCTGCGCGACCTCGACCTGCCGTTCGACGCGTGGGTCGGCGGGCAGGCGGCCAACCAGATCGACTTCACCGACGCCCTGTTCGACCGCGCCCCCTGGGCGCTCGGGGTGGTGGCGCTCGCGACGCTGGTCCTGCTGTTCCTCATGACCGGATCGCTGCTCGTGCCGGTCAAGGCGCTGCTCACCAACGCCGTGTCGCTGTGCGCGTCGCTCGGCGTGCTGGTCTGGGTGTTCCAGGACGGGCACCTGTCCGGCCTGCTGGGCTTCGAGTCCACCGGCGGCATCGAGACGTACGTCCTCGCGCTCGTCATCGCCTTCGCGTTCGGCCTCGCGATGGACTACGAGGTGTTCCTGCTCTCGCGCATCAAGGAGCTGCACGACGCCGGCGCGAGCAACGACGAGTCCGTCCGCCTCGGCCTGCAGCGGTCCGGGCGGGTCATCACGTCCGCCGCGGCGATCATCGTGGCCGTGTTCGCCGGGTTCGTCGCCGGCGAGCTGCTGGTCATCAAGGAGGTCGGCTTCTCGCTGGCGGTGGCCGTGCTGATCGACGCGACGCTGGTGCGGCTGCTGCTCGTCCCGGCCACGATGACGGTCCTCGGCGACCTGAACTGGTGGGCCCCGGCCCCCCTGCGCCGCCTCCACGCCCGCCTGCCGATCACGCACTGACACCCGGGGCAGGCCCGCGACACCTGCGCGCGGCGACCGGCTACGAGCGGTCCTTCAGCGTCTCGACGAGGGATCGGACCGGGATCAGCGAGATCGCCAGGACGAGGAGGGTGGCGCACGCCCAGCCGGCCACCATGTGACCGGCACCCTGGGCTGCCACGACGGCGACGTCCGTGCCGAGCGCGATTCCGACGCAGGTCACCACGCCCCAGGCCCACACCGCCGCGGGGACCGAGAGCACGAGCCACTCCGAGAGCTGGAGCACGACGAGAGCACGCCGGTGGACGCCGTACGTCACGTACACAGCCAGCCGCGCGCGCCGCGTCCACCGGACGAGCGCCACCATCCCGCCGAGGACCACGGCCGCGCCGAGCCACGCCGTCCCGAGCTCCCTGGTCGCGTACGAGCCCGCGAAGCCCAGGCCGTGCGCGCTCTCCTGCAGTCGCGGTCGCACGACGACCGGGCCGCTCGCCTCGGAACCCAGCGCGAGCGGGAGGTAGCCCGCGACGGCCTCGACGTGGCCGGCGTCGCTGCGGACGTAGCACTGCGTGGCGTCGCGCTCCGTGGGATCGGCGACGATCCACGCGCCGTCGAGGTCACGGCCGAGCACGGCGGAGTCCACCCGGCGGGTCCCCACCGCGACGCCGCGGTACTCCGACGGCTCCTCCACGAGCACCACCTCGTCGCCGTCGCCCAGCCCCAGGGGGATGAGCACCTCGTCCGTCGCCAGGGCCCCGTGTCCCGCGACCGGGGCGAGGTCGAGGAAGTCGAAGATCCCCGGTGACACGATGATCTGCGTGGCCCTGATGCCCGGCTCGGCCGCGAGACCCAGCGCCCCCCGGACACCTGATACCGCGAAGGCACCGTCGACCCCCTCCAGGGCGGACAACCGGTCGCACCGTGGCGCGTCGATCGTCCCGCCCTCCGCTCGGCCGGGCTCAGCCACGAGGACGAACGCCCCGGCGGCCGCCCACTCCGCCTCGGCGCGCACCAGGCGCCCGACGTCGAGGACGTTCGACAACGCCGCGGCCCCGAGGACGCCGGCGACCGCGAGCGCAACGACGACCGAGGCCCACCGACCGGACCTGGCGTTCTCCGCCCCTTCCGCGAACGCCAGGGCCGACGGCCAGACCTGGCGTCGTCGCACGTCCGTCATGATGCCGGCGGCGGCGACGGCCGGCGACCGTCCAGCCGGAGCACCCGGTCGCAGCGGCGAGCCGCCCGCTCGTCGTGCGTCACGAGGACGATCGTGCGTGCCGCCACGGCGAACATGGCGTCGAGCACCAGGTCGGTCGTCCTCGAGTCGAGCTGACCCGTCGGCTCGTCCGCCAGCAGCACCGGCCTTGCCGAGGCCAACGCCCTCGCGATGGCCACCCTCTGGGCCTCGCCACCCGACAGCACCGACGCGCGGTCGTCGGCGCGGTTCGCGAGCCCCATCGAGTCGAGCGCCTCCCCGGCGAGGCCGCGGGCCTCCGCGCGCCCTGCCCCGTCCAGGAAGGCGCCGAGCATCACGTTGTCGAGCACGGACCGCTCCGGGAGCAACGAGACCGTCTGCAGCACCCACGTCGTGACCTCGCGCGGGTCCCGGACACCGCCGCTGTCCCGCCACGCGACAGTGCCCCCTGCTGGCGCGAGCAACCCACCCAGGATGGACACGAAGGTGGTCTTCCCCGACCCGGACGGTCCGACGACTGCCAACGTCTCGCCGTCCTCGAGGCTGCACGTGGTCCCTGCCAGCACCGGCCACGCGGCCCCGGGAGGGGTGTAGCGGAGTCCGTCGACGGTCAGCCGCACGTCTCCCCCACACCCGCCTCACGAGGGTTGATGACGAGCGGGGTCCCGATCAGCCGGGCATCCACCTCCACCATGCCGAGCGACCCGCCCAGGGGGTCGATGCGCACCGACCCGCCGTCGAGGTCGGTGAGCACGCACGCGTTGCCGGCGTCGTCCGTGAGGACGGCCGAGGCGGGGACCCCGCCGACCTCGTGTGACCCGGCTGTCGTCACCACCACAGCAGCCGTGTCCTGATCTGCCATCACGACGCGGATCGCTGCGACGTCCTCCGGGGCCGAGATCGCGGACTGCCCGGGAGGCAGGGGGACGGTCGCGTCTGCGAGCGAGACCGTCCGTCGGGCCGGATCCCCCTCGATGTCGACGTCGACCCGCTCCGGGTCCAGGACAGCCCGGTAGATCGGCGTCGGAGGCTGCAGCAGGTCGCCGACCTCGATCGAGACGTCCACGGGCACGGTCGCGCCCTCCGGGATCCAGATGACGGAGGACCGCGCGAACGTGCGCCCGTGGGGCAGACCGTACGACGCGTTCCAGCGCTCGATCGCGTCGGCCGTCGCCGGGCCTGCCAGCCCATCCACCCGGTCGAGCAGCCCGCGGTCCACGAGGACCGCCTGCACCGACCGCACGTCGTCGCCCTCCATCCCCTCGACGACGTCCCGATAGAGCGGTGCCGGGGCAGCGAACGCGATCACGGGAAGCCCGTCGACGCGCACCACCACGTCACCGGCCGCGATCGGCCGGCCGGGCTCGATCGCCAAGCCTGTCACCGTTCCCTCCGACTGCGCGGCGACGACCCGCTCCACGGGCGCGACCCACGTCGCCGTGACGGTCTCGGACGCCGGACGCGCCACCGGCTGCACCTGGCCGACGAGCGGCGCGGCGGGCACGTCCGACTGCAGCGGCGAGCGAGCCAGCGCGAGGAGCGCGAGCCCACCACCGATCACGAGCGGCGCAGCGAGGACGAGAGCCACCGCGACGACGCGGAGACGCGACCCGTTCCTCACCACGCGTCGACACCGGCCTCGGCCAGGCAGTCGATCCGGCCGTCCGATGCCTGGAGCGCCTCGGAAGCCGCCCTCGCGAGGTCGGGACCGGACGGATCCCGCCCGGTCCGCACGTCGTTCCGGTCGAGGCAGGCCCGGATCACGGGCGCCTGCTGCTCGAGGTACCGCTCGGACGCCTCGACCGAAGACGGCTGCACCTGGTAGAGCTCGTTGACCAAGCCGAACTCACGCTCATCACACGTCGCGACGTCCCGGTCGACGTCGGCACCCGGCGCGTGCCTGACGACGTATCCCGGGACCACGAGCCCGTAGGCGAGCGACCGCTCGTCGTACTCCGCATCCAGCCCGAGCTCCGCGAGACACGCGACGGCGCGCCTCGCGGCCTCGCGGACCACCTCCAGGGAGATCCGCCCGGTCTCCGCGCCCTCGCGTAGAGCCGAGATCTGGGCGTCCGACGCGGACGTCGATGCCTCCGCCTGTGCGAGAACCTGTGCGAAGACGACCGAGCCGTCAGGACCTTCGGCCTCGGTGGGGGCGCAGGCGCCGGTCGCCACGAGAAGACCGACCAGGACAGCCACGAGCCGGCCCCGGGTCGCCCCCTCCGACGCCGCCACGTGCGCGCGGGCACGCGACGCCGGCCGGCGGGACGTGCCACCGGCCGGCGGGCTCAGTGCCACACCTTGTAGTGCGTCATGGACCTGCCGGTGATGGTGATCGACGTCGCCGCGAACACGGCGGACGATGTCGTCGTGGCGGTCTTGGCCGACAGTCCGACAGAGCCGGACGCATCACCGTCGTCGGCGGTGACCTTCGATGAGCTCGAGATGACCGCGACGCTCACGTCGCGGACGGTGTGGAGGGTGCACGAGCCCACCTTCGTCCAGGCCGAGCTCGCCGCTGACGCCGCCGGGCTGCTGAGCACGACGAGACCGGCCGCGAGAACAGCGGCCGGCAGGGCACGAACCGTGGTGCGCATGAGAGCCTCCGAGTCGAGGTGGACGCCGAGGGGACCCCGCCGTCCTCGTGGAACGCGCATCGAGCGGCGCACCCCGGAAGCCTCTCCCGGATGCGAGCACCCATCCGGACGATCCCGACCTCATTGAGTGCCGACTGAGTGCTGTCGCCCCACTACTGGGTGCCGGTTCGCCTCGGCGGTGGGCGACGACTGAGTGGAGCGGACCCGATCCCGGCCCTGACTGGTCCGCTGCACCCACCCCCCGCCCGCCGGCACCCGTCGGAGGCTCCCACGTGCCATCGAGGTGGTCCGGGGGTCACCACGATGGCGCTTCGGAGGCTCCGAACGGTCGCGGCGGGGCGGGGTGCGCGCGGGGAGGTGAGGGGTCAGGGGTGGCGGAGGGTGGTCATGCGGTGGACCGTACGCAGGCCGAGGCGGTGGTAGATGCGCCGGGCGCCGTCGTTGTCGTCCCACATACCCAGGGACACCCAGTCCGCGCCGTCGGCGAGCAGCGCGCGCGTCGCGGCGGCGGTCAGGGCAGCACCGAGGCCGCGCCCGCGGTCGCCGGGGCGGACACCCAGGCCGTGCAGGTGGGCGGACCCGGCGGATCCGGGCTCACCGGCGCGCCGGCCACCGCGACCCGCGCGCGGTCCGGACCCGATGACGCCCGCCAGCGTGCCGTCGGGGGCACCGCTCCCCCACCACCGTTCGCCCGGGCCCGCCGGGTCAGCGTCCGTGGTCGGGTTCGCGGCCGCGAGGCACGCGCGGATCGCGTCCGCGTCGGCGACGGGGTCGAGCTCGCGCACCGCCACCTCCCCGGTGACGGCCGGGGGCGCCTGCTCCGTGACCATCCACTCCCAGCCCGTGCGTGCGGGGAGCAGGCCGAGCCGGGCCACCTCGGCGGGTCGCAGCATCCCGAGCGCCGCCGTGTCGACCCACGCGACGGCGTGCGTGGCGTCATCGTGGTCGCGCAGCAGGTCCGACGCCGGGCCGGCCGGCCCGAGCACGATCAGGCTCGTGCGCGTCCCCGGTGCGCCGGACGCCGCGACGGCGCGCTGCACGAGGAGCAGCGCGCCGTCACGCGCGACCACGCGCGCGGGCGACCACAGGGGTCGGTCGTCGAGCAGGAACGGGTCGTCGGCCCAAGGCGCCGGGAGCGTCGCAGGGGCCCCGACGTCCGCCGTCACGCCGAGGCGGTCGCCGCGGCGGCCCCGTCCTGCGCGCCGGCCTCCGCGTCGGCACCCTGCTGCGCGGCGGCGGGCCGCTTCGGGCGGGCGTCGACCCCCGCCTCCTTGCGCTGCTGCTCCGTGATCGGCGCGGGCGCCCCGGTCAGCGGGTCGTAGCCGCCGCCCGACTTCGGGAACGCGATGACGTCGCGGATCGACTCCGCACCCGTGAGCAGCGCGACCACCCGGTCCCAGCCGAGCGCGATCCCGCCGTGCGGCGGGGCACCGAACTGGAACGCGTCCAGCAGCCAGCCGAACTTCTCGCGCGCCTCCTCCTCGCCGATGCCCATGACCGCGAACACGCGCTCCTGGACGTCGCGGCGGTGGATACGGATCGAGCCGCCACCGATCTCGTTGCCGTTGCAGACGATGTCGTAGGCGTAGGCGAGCGCCTGGCCCGGGTCCTCCTCGAAGCGGTCGATCCACTCGGGCGTCGGCGACGTGAACGCGTGGTGCACCGCCGTCCAGGCACCTTCGCCGACCGCCACGTCGTCGTCCTCGCCGGTCGGCTTGAACAGCGGGGCGTCCACGACCCACACGAACGACCACTGCGACTCGTCGACCAGCCCGCCGCGGCGGCCGATCTCGAGGCGTGCCGCACCGAGCAGCGCGCGGGCCTCCGAGGGGCGGCCGGCGGCGAAGAACACCGCGTCGCCCGGCTGCGCCCCGACGGCCTCGACGAGCCCGGCGCGCTCCGCCTCGGAGATGTTCTTGGCGACCGGCCCGGCGAGCGTGCCGTCCTCGGCCACCGTGACGTACGCCAGGCCCTTCGCCCCGCGCTGCTTCGCCCACTCCTGCCAGGCGTCGAACCCGCGGCGCGGCGTCGACGCACCGCCGGGCTGGACGACGGCGCCGACGTACGGGGCCTGGAACACCCGGAACGGGGTGTCGGCGAAGAACCCGGTCAGCTCCACCAGCTCGAGCCCGAACCGCAGGTCCGGCTTGTCGGTGCCGTACCGCGCCATCGCCTCCGCGTAGGTCATGCGGGCGATCGGCGTCGGGATCCGGTAGCCGATGAGGTCCCACAGCGCGACGAGGATCTGCTCGCCGAGCGCGATCACGTCCTCCTGGTCGACGAACGACATCTCGACGTCGAGCTGCGTGAACTCCGGCTGCCGGTCGGCGCGGAAGTCCTCGTCGCGGTAGCAGCGCGCGAGCTGGTAGTACCGCTCCAGCCCGCCGACCATGAGGAGCTGCTTGAACAGCTGCGGCGACTGCGGGAGGGCGTACCAGGAGCCCGGCGCCAGGCGGGCGGGCACGACGAAGTCGCGGGCGCCCTCCGGCGTCGACCGCGTCAGCGTGGGGGTCTCGACCTCGACGAAGTCGTGGGCGTCCAGGACGCGGCGGGCGGCCTGGTTGGCCTTCGCGCGCAGCCGCATCGCCCGGGCCGGCTCCGGCCGGCGCAGGTCGAGGTAGCGGTAGCGCAGGCGCGCCTCCTCGCCCACCGGCTCGTCGAGGGACGACGACACCTGGAACGGCAGCGGCGCGGACTCGTTGAGGACGACGACCTGCGCGGCGACGACCTCGACCTCACCGGTGGCCAGGTGGGCGTTTTCGTTGCCCTCCGGGCGGCGGCCGACCTCTCCGGTGACCTGCAGGACGTACTCCGAGCGCAGCCCGTGCGCGACGGCCTCGTCGCGGATGACGACCTGGGCGATGCCCGACGCGTCGCGCAGGTCCACGAACGCGACCCCACCGTGATCACGGCGGCGGTCCACCCACCCGGTCAGGGTGACGGTGGTGCCGATGTGCTCGGCCCGCAGCGAGCCGGCGGTGTGGGTGCGCAGCACGACAAGTCCTCTCAGGTGGTGGGTCGCTGCACGCAGCAGCCCGGCGAGTCTACTGCCGGAGGCGCACGCCCCCCGGACGCCCGCCGTCCACCGCCGGTGCCGACACCACCCGCCCCGGCGCACCCGGCCGCGCCCGGCCCACCCGGGCCACGGCCGGGCTCAGAAGAGCGCGGGCTGCACCGCGCCCGTCGCACCGCCGGGTGCCATCGCCGCCATCACCGCCTCGGGGCTCTCGGCCGGCCGCGCGCGCCAGGGCGACGGCTCCCCCGCCGCCTCCCCGGGGCCGGGCAGCCCGTGCCGGCGCCGCAGCGGGCGCACCCGGTCGCGCAGCCAGCGGCGGTACTCGTCCGGCACGTACGCGCCGCGGCCGTACAGCCGCTGGTAGCGGGGCACCAGCTCGGGCCGGTGCTCGCGCAGCCACCCGAGCACCAGGGGCCGCACGGGCCCGCGCAGGTGCAACGGGATGACGGTCACCCAGGAGGTGCCGGCCTCGGCCAGGTCGCCCAGCAGGGCGTCGAGGTGCTCGGTCGAGTCGGTCAGCCACGGCAGCACGGGGGCGACCAGCACGCCGCACTCCAGCCCGGCGTCCCGCACCGCGCGGACGAGCGCCAGCCGGGCCCGGGGCGTGGGGGTGCCCGGCTCGAGCGCCTGCTGCAGGCCCTCGTCCCCCACCGCCAGGGACACGGCCACGCTCACGCCGACCTCCGCCTGCGCGGAGGCGAGCAGCGGGAGGTCACGACGCAGCAGCGTCCCCTTGGTCAGCAGCGACAGCGGCGTCCCCGAGCGCGCCAGCGCCTCGATGATGCCCGGCATGAGGGCGTAGCGGCCCTCGGCCCGCTGGTAGGGGTCGGTGTTCGTGCCGAGCGCCACGTGCTCGTTCCGCCACGACGGCCGCCGCAGCTCCGCGGTCAGCACGTCGACCACGTTGGTCTTCACCACGATCTGGGTCTCGAAGTCCGCCCCGGCGTCCAGCCCGAGGTACTCGTGCGTGGGACGCGCGAAGCAGTAGGTGCAGGCGTGCAGGCAGCCCCGCATGGGGTTGACGGTCCACCGGAAGGGCATCGCGGACGACTCCGGCACCTTGTTGAGCGCCGACTTCGCGTGCACCTCGTGGAACGTCACGCCCGCGAACTCGGGCGTGCGCACCGACCGCTGGTGACCCGCCAGCGCGAGCCCGGGCAGCGTCCCGTCCGCCTCCGTCGTGATCTTCTGCCCGTCCCACCGCACCCCACGATTCGAACACGTGTTCGACTCGCTGGCAAGCCCCGCGCCACGTCGTGAGCGGGGCCGTCCGGTTGCCCTGGCGACCGCGCGCACGGACCGTGGAGGCATGACCTCGACGCACCCCGACATCCCCGCCACCACCGGCCGGGACGAGGCGCCCGCCTCCCGCGGCTGGCCCGTGCTCGTCGCGCTGCTGGCGGTGAACGCCGCCGTCGCGTGGGGCGGCGGCCTCGCGTCGACCTCCGCGGTGGACGGCTGGTACGCCGCGGCCGACAAGCCGGCGTGGACCCCGCCGGACTGGGTCTTCGGGCCGGTCTGGACGGTCCTGTACGTGCTCATGGCCGTCGCGGCGTGGCTGCTCTGGCGCCGCCACGGCGCGCACGCCGCCCGCACCGCCCTCGTGCTGTACGGCGTGCAGCTCGCGCTCAACGCCGCGTGGACGCCGGTGTTCTTCGGGGCGCAGCACCTCGGCGCGGGGCTCGCGATCATCCTGGCGCTGGAGGTCGCGCTGGTGGCGACCGTCGTCGCGTTCCACCGGCTCTCCCCGGCCGTGGCGTGGCTGCTCGGCCCGTACCTGGCGTGGGTGCTCTACGCGACGACGCTCAACGCGGGCGTGCTCGCGCTCGCCTGAGCACCGGGGCCCGGGGCGGCCCGGACCGCGTGACCCGGGCCGTGACCGCGCCGGCCTCAGCCCTCCGCGGGGACGACGCGCGGGTGCAGGTCGTCAGCAGGGGGCGCCCAGACCGCCGGGTCGGCGTCGACCTGCTCCCCGGACCGGATGTCCTTGACCTGGTCCGCGGCGCCGTCCTCGGTCGCGGGGAACCACACGAACGGGATCCCGCGCCGGTCGGCGTGCCGGATCTGCTTGCCGAACTTCGCGGCCGTCGGCGCGACCTCCACCGGGATCCCCCGGGCCCGCAGCGCCGTCGCGACCGCGTCGGACGCCGACCGCGTCTCCTCGGACGTCACCGCGACGAGCACGGCCGCCGGGACGCCGCGCGTGGCGCGCACGAGCCCCCCGGTCAGCAGGCGGGACACGAGCCGGGACACGCCGATCGACAGGCCGACGCCCGGGTAGGTCTGCTTGCCGTCGGACGCGAGCGTGTCGTACCGGCCGCCGGAGCAGATCGACCCGAGCTGCTCGTGCCCCACTAGCACCGTCTCGTAGACGGACCCGGTGTAGTAGTCCAGGCCGCGGGCGATCTTGAGGTCGGCCACGACGACGCCGGGCGCGCGGACCGCGGCGGCCTCGACGAGCTGACGCAGCTCGGCCAGGCCCTGCTCCATGAGCTCGGACTCCACGCCGTGCCGTGCCGCGAGCTCCCGCACCCGGTCGACCACCCCGGCGTCGCCGCCGGAGATGCCCGCGAGCTCGAGGCACGCGCGGGCCTGGTCCGCGGTCGCGCCCGCCTCGGCGACGAGCAGCCCGGCGACGGCGTCGGGCCCGACCTTGTCGAGCTTGTCGATGCTGCGCAGCACCGCGTCGACGTCCGTCAGGCCGAGCCCGCGGTAGAAGCCCTCGGCGACGCGGCGGTTGTTGACGAGGATGCGCACCGGCGGCACGCCGATCTCGCGCAGCGCGCCGAGCGCCTCCGCCATGACGAGCGGCAGGTCGACCTCGTAGTGGTAGGGCAGCTCCCCCGCGCCGACGACGTCGATGTCCGCCTGCACGAACTCGCGGAACCGGCCGTCCTGCGGGCGCTCCCCGCGCCAGACCTTCTGGATCTGGTAGCGCTGGAACGGGAACGCGAGGTGCCCGGCGTTCTCCAGCACGTAGCGGGCGAACGGCACGGTCAGGTCGAAGTGCAGGCCGAGCTGCCCGCCGCGGTCGGCGTCCGCCGCGTCGGGCTCCTCCTGGAGCCGGCGCAGCACGTAGACCTCCTTGGAGGTCTCCCCCTTCCGCAGCAGCTGGTCGAGGGGCTCGACCGCCCGCGTCTCGATCCCGGCGAACCCGTGCAGCTCGAACGTGCGCCGCAGGGTGTCGAGGACGTGCTGCTCGACGACGCGACCGTCGGGGAGCCACTCGGGGAAGCCGGACAGGGGGGTGGGGCGTGCCATGCGCGTCATCCTGCCAGGTACGGGTTGTGCGCCAGCTCGACGTCCACGCGGCTCGCGGGGCCGTGGCCGGGCAGCACGTGCGTGCGCGGCGGCAGCGCGGCGACCACCTCCCGCAGCGTCAGGGCCATCGCCGCCGCGTCTCCGCCCGGCAGGTCCGTGCGCCCGACCGTGCCGGCGAACAGCACGTCCCCCGTGAACGCGACCCGCTCCCCGGCGGCCTCCAGCAGGTACAGCGTGGACCCCTCGGTGTGGCCCGGGGCGTGCCGCGCCACCAGGCGCACCCCACCGAGGACCAGCTCCTCGTCCGTCGTGCGCGCACCGTCACCGTCGCCGAACGGCTCGGTCCCGGGACGGGCCCACGCGGTGTCCGCCCCCGCGGCGGAGAGCGCCGCGAGCAGGCCGTCGGCGACGCCGGCCGCCCCCTCGCCCAGCGTGCCCACCGGGTCGTCGAGCCGGTACGCGTCCCGCGCGTGCAGGCGCAGCGGGACGCCCGCCGCGGCCGCGACGCGACCCGCGTCCCACACGTGGTCGGCGTGCCCGTGCGTCGCCAGCACCCCCGCGACGCGCAGGCCGTGCTCGGCCACCGTGCGGGACACGGCACCCGCCACGCCACCGCCCGGGTCGACCACGACGCAGCTCCCGTCGTCCGCCGCGACGACGTAGCAGGTGGCCGCGAACACCGGGGCCGTCAGGGGGAAGATCCGCACGGGGTCACGCTAGCGCCGCCGCACCGCCCCGCCACGGGCCGGTGGGCGCACTCGGCCGCAGCCGCGGCTGCCTAGACTGTCGGGCGGGCGCGGGCGTCCTGCGTCCGCGCGCGGGGCGCTGCCCCGGCCGACCGACCGACGAGGAGTGTGCGTGCCGTCCAGCAAGCGCGAGCGCGAGTACGAGCGGCGCCGCTACGAGAAGTGGCAGCAGCGCCAGGCGACGAAGCGTGCCCACCGGCGCCGTCAGCAGGTCGTCGCGGGCGGCGTGGTCGGGGTCCTGGTGCTCGGCCTCGGCGTCGGCGCCGCCCTGGCGCTGACCGGCGGCGACGACGCCCCCGCGCAGGCCGCCGGCACGCCCACCGCGGAGACGACCACCCCGGCCGCGCGCACGGGCAACGGCGGCGTGCTCCCCGACGCCTCGGCCGCGGAGGACCGCGCCTGGACGGGCACGATCAGCACCGACCAGGGCGACATCGGCATCGAGCTGGACGGGCAGGCCGCGCCGCAGGCCGTCGCGAACTTCGTGACCCTCGCGCAGGAGGGCTACTTCGACGGCACCGGCTGCCACCGCCTCACCACGAGCGGCATCTACGTGCTGCAGTGCGGCGACCCGACCGGCACCGGGACGGGCAGCCCGGGCTACGCGTTCGGGCCGATCGAGAACGCCCCGGACGACGACGTCTACCCCGCCGGCACCATCGCGATGGCCCGGCAGTCCGGCGACGGGGAGTCGCAGGGCAGCCAGTTCTTCCTGGTCTACGAGGACTCGACGATCCCGTCGGACCAGGCAGGCGGATACACCGTGTTCGGCCGCATCACGTCGGGCCTCGACGTGGTGCAGGCAGTCGCTGACGCGGGTGTGGCCGGAGGTGCCTCGGACGGCGCCCCGGCGACCCCCGTCACCATCGAGGGAGTGGAGACCCAGTGACCGAGACGCCCGACGCGCAGCAGCACTCGCAGGACGGCGACGACGTCGCCGTCCCCGGGACGCCCGCCGCCGAGACGCCCGAGACGGGCTCCGCCCCCGAGGCCGCGACCGCCGCCCCGGCGGAGGACGACAGCGTGGGCGACGGCACCACCGCGCCCGCCGACGCGGCCCCTGACGCCGACGCGGCAGCGGAGACCGACGCGGCAGCGGAGCCCGACGCGGCCCCTGAGACCGACGCGGCACCCGAGCCCGTCGCAGCCGCCGAGCCCGACGCGGCCACCGAGACCGACGCGGCCACCGAGACCGAGGCGACGACGGCCGAGGAGCCCGCGCCGGAGGAGCCCGCCGCGGACGCTCCCCCGGCTCAGCCCGGGACCGCCGGGGTCTCCCCGGACGCCGAACCCTCCGACGCCCCGGCCGCCGAGGCGCCCGCCCCGGCCGCCGCCACCCCCACCCCGCGACCCGCCCCGCGGCCGCCGCTCCCGAGCGCCTTCAAGCCGCGCCCGCGCCCGGCTGCGGGTGCGACCCCGGCTCCGGCCGCCGCGCCCGTGGTGCCGGTGCCGGTCCCGGACGACTCGGCCGAGGCCGCCGCCGCGACGCAGTTCGGGCGCGTGGACGACGACGGCACCGTGTACGTGCGCGAGGGCGACGGCGAGCGCGCCGTGGGTCAGTTCCCCGGCGCGTCCGCGGACGAGGCGCTCGCGCTGTACGTGCGCCGGTTCCTGGACCTGCAGGCCAAGGTCGCGCTGTTCGAGGCGCGTCTGACGGCCACGGACCTCGCGGTCAAGGAGATCGACCAGACGCTGGCGAAGCTCACCGAGGAGACCGCCGAGCCCGCCGCCGTCGGCGATCTCGACGGCCTGCGCGCCCGGCTCGACGGCTTGCGTGCCGCCGCCGCCGAGCGCCGCGCCGCCGTCGAGGCCGAGCGCGCCGCCGCCCGCCAGGCGGCGCTCGACGCCCGGACCGCGATCGTCGAGCGCGCCGAGAAGATCGCCACCACCGACCCCGCGCGGATGCAGTGGCGCCCGGCCGGCGAGCAGCTCCGCGGCCTGCTGGACGAGTGGAAGGACGCGCAGCGCTCCGGCCCGCGCATCGACCGCACGTCCGAGGAGGCGCTCTGGAAGCGGTTCAGCCACGCGCGCACGACGTTCGACCGGGAGCGGCGGCACTACTTCGCCGAGCTGGAGTCCCGGAACGCCGGCGCGAAGGCCGCCAAGGAGGAGATCGTGCGCGAGGCCGAGCGCCTCGCGTCGAGCACCGACTGGGGCGCCACCGCGGGTGCGTACCGCGACCTCATGGCGCGCTGGAAGGCGTCCGGCCGGGCGAGCCGTGCGGACGACGACGCCCTGTGGGCGCGGTTCCGCGCGGCCCAGGACGCGTTCTTCCACGCCCGCGACGAGGTGAACGCCGCCACGGACCGGGAGTTCCGCGCGAACCTCGAGGTCAAGGAGGCGCTGCTCGTCGAGGCCGAGACCATCGACCCGGCGAAGGGCCTCGGCCAGGCGAAGGCCGCGCTGCGCTCGATCCAGGACCGGTGGGAGGCGGCCGGCAAGGTCCCGCGCGCCGACATCCAGCGCGTCGAGGCCCGGCTGCGTGCCGTCGAGGCGCGCGTCAGGGACGCCGACCAGGCCGAGTGGCGCCGGACCAACCCGGAGACGCGTGCACGCGCCGAGGGTGCCGCCGCCCAGCTCGAGAACGCGATCGCGCAGCTCGAGGCCGACCTCGCGAAGGCGCAGGCGGGTGGCGACAGCCGCAAGGTCGCCGAGGCGCAGGCCGCCCTCGACGCCCGCCGCTCGTGGCTGGAGCAGGTGCAGCGGGCCGCGCAGGACTCGCGGGGCTGACGCCCGTCCACAGGATGCCGGTCGCCCCTCGACGTGCACGGGGGCGACCGGCATCCTGCGTCGGGTGACCCCGTACGCCCCCGACGTCCCGCAGGCCCACGACGCGCCCGCCGGCGCCACGCCCGGCCCCGCGCACGCACCCGCCCGCCTCGTCCACCCCGCCGCGCTCGCCGCTGCGCCGGGGCCGGTGAGCCGGGCCGACCTGGGCGACGTGGCGTGGCAGGTGCTGCTGCGCGACGGCGACCTCGTGCGGCTGCGCGGCGACGTGGCGCTCCCACGGGGCGTCGCGGAGACGCCGGCCCTGCGCGCCGCCGCGCTCGCGCCGGAGGTCGCCCGCCGGGACGTCGTGGCGCGGGTCGCCGCCGCCTGGGTCCACCTCGGCGGCCCGCCGCCGCCGCGCGCCGTGGTGATGGACGGCGCCGCGCTCGGGCCGCGGGACGTCGTCCGGCTCGGCGGCGTCCTGGTCACGTCGCCGGCGCGGACCGCCGTCGACCTGCTGCGCCGGGACGCCCCGGACGTGGTCCACGCGCTGCTGCCGGGGCTGCTGCGCGCGGGGGTGGACGCCGCACGGCTCCGGACCCGGCTCGCCGCCGCGTCGGGCCACCGCGGGGTCGACCGCGGGCTGGCGCTGCTGGGCGAGGTCGTCCGCGCGACCGCCTCCGGGTCGCTCCCGGGTCAGGCGTCGACGGCCGGCTGCTCCGCCTTGGCGCCGGTGATGCGGTAGACGTCGAACACGCCCTCCACCTTCCGCACCGCGGCGAGCACCGAGGCGAGGTGCGACGGCTCGGCCATCTCGAACACGAACCGGGACTGCGCGACCCGGTCGCGGGAGGTGGACACCGACGCGGACAGGATGTTGACGTGGTGGTCGGACAGCACCCGGGTCACGTCCGACAGCAGGCGGTTGCGGTCGAGCGCCTCCACCTGGATCTGCACGAGGAACAGCGCGCTGCTCCCCTGGCTCCACTCGACCTCGACCATGCGCTCGGGCTGCATGCGGAGCTGGGCCACGTTGATGCAGTCGGACCGGTGGACGCTGACGCCCTGGCCGCGGGTGACGAACCCGATGATGTCGTCGCCCGGCACCGGCGTGCAGCACTTGGCGAGCTTGACCCAGATGTCCTCCACGCCCTTGACCACGACGCCCGGGTCGCCGGTCCGGACGCGCCGCGCGGTCTGGCCCGGTCGGGCGACCTCGGCGATGTCCTCCTCGGCACCCGGCTCGCCGCCCATGGCGTGCACGAGCCGCTGCACGACGGTCGCCGCGGAGACCTGTCCCTCGCCGATGGCCGCGTACAGCGCGGAGACGTCGGCGTAGCGCATCTCGTTCGCGAGCGTGACGAGCGACTCGTGGGACAGCAGACGCTGGATCGGGAGGTTCTGCTTGCGCATCGCCTTCGCGATCGCGTCCTTGCCGTGCTCGATCGCCTCCTCGCGCCGCTCCTTGGTGAACCACTGGCGGATCTTGTTGCGCGCGCGGGGGCTGGTGACGAAGCCCAGCCAGTCGCGGGACGGGCCGGCGGTCTCCGACTTCGACGTGAAGACCTCGACGACGTCGCCGTTCTCCAGCGTGGAGTCGAGCGGCACGAGCCGGCCGTTGACGCGGGCGCCCATCGTGCGGTGCCCGACCTCCGTGTGCACGGCGTACGCGAAGTCCACCGGCGTCGCGCCGGCGGGCAGCGACATGACGTCACCCTTGGGCGTGAAGACGTAGACCTCGCCGTCCGCGATCTCGAACCGCAGCGAGTCGAGGAACTCCGACGGGTCGGCCGTCTCCTTCTGCCAGTCGACGAGCTGACGGAGCCACGCCATGTCGTTGCCGTCGGTGTCCGTGCCGCCGGCGTTCTTGGCGTTCTCCTTGTACTTCCAGTGCGCGGCGACGCCGTACTCCGCCCGGCGGTGCATGTCGTGCGTGCGGATCTGGATCTCCACCGGCTTGCCGCCCGGGCCGATCACCGTGGTGTGCAGCGACTGGTACAGGTTGAACTTCGGCATCGCGATGTAGTCCTTGAACCGGCCCGGCACCGGGTTCCACCGCGCGTGCAGCGCGCCGAGCGCCGCGTAGCAGTCCCGCACCGTGTCGACCAGGACGCGCACGCCCACCAGGTCGTAGATGTCGGCGAAGTCACGGCCCCGCACGATCATCTTCTGGTAGATCGAGTAGTAGTGCTTCGGCCGGCCGGTCACGGTCGCGCGGATCTTCGCGCTGCGCAGGTCGGCCCCGACCTGCTCCCGGACGACGGCCAGGTACTCCTCGCGCGCCGGGGCCCGCTCCGCGACCAGGTGGACGATCTCGTCGTAGACCTTGGGGTACAGCGTCTGGAACGAGAGGTCCTCGAGCTCCCACTTGATCGTGTTCATGCCCAGCCGGTGCGCGAGCGGGGCGTAGATCTCGAGCGTCTCGCGCGCCTTCTTCTCCGCGGAGGCGGCCGGGACGAACTTCCACGTGCGGGCGTTGTGCAGCCGGTCGGCGAGCTTGATGACCAGCACCCGGATGTCGCGCGACATCGCGACGACCATCTTGCGCACGGTCTCGGCCTGCGCCGCGTCGCCGTACGTGACCTTGTCGAGCTTCGTGACGCCGTCGACCAGCATCGCGATCTCGGGGCCGTACTCGGCGCGCAGCTGCTCGAGGGAGTACGAGGTGTCCTCGACCGTGTCGTGCAGCAGCGCGGCGGCGAGCGTCGGCGGCGTCATGCCGAGCTCGGCGAGGATCGTCGCGACCGCGACCGGGTGCGTGATGTAGGGGTCGCCGCTCTTGCGCAGCTGGCCTCGGTGTGCGGCCTCCGCCGTGGCGTACGCGCGCTCCAGCAGCGCGAGGTCCGCCTTCGGGTGGTTGGTCCGCACCGCCTGCAGCAGCGGCTCGATGACCGGCGACTGGCCGACGGCACGACCCTGCCCGAACCGGGCCAGGCGCGAGCGCACGCGGCTGGTGGACCCCGTGCTCGGGGGTGCCTCCGGCCGTGCGTCCGGGACCGACGTCCGTGCCTGGTCCGCCATGCGCGCCTCCCGTGCCGGTCGCCGCCGGCGTCCGCCGGTGCCGTGGTGGCGTCCCGGTCTCGTGCCACCGCCCGGCCGGGGGTCGCCTCGGCCGAGCCGCCTATCCGCACGATTCTACGGCGTCGGCGCGGTGCTGCCGCTCGTCAGCCCACGGCGAGCAGCGCGTCCACGTGGTGACCCGCCAGCCGCGACCGCCCCGGGAGGAACGTGAGGTCCAGGAGGAACGACAGCCCCACCACCTCGGCGCCGCACTCGTGCAGCAGCTCGACGGTCGCCGCGGCGGTGCCGCCGGTCGCCAGCACGTCGTCGACGACGAGCACGCGGGACCCGGCGGGCACCGTGAACGGGTGCAGCTCGACCGACGCCGCGCCGTACTCCAGGGAGTAGTCGCGGCGGGCGGTCGGCCCGGGCAGCTTGCCGGCCTTGCGCACCGGCAGGAACCCGGCGCCCAGCGCGGCGGCGACGGGTGCCGCGAGGATGAAGCCCCGGGCCTCCATGCCGGCCACCAGGTCGACCGGGCCGGGCGCGCGGGCGGCCATCTCCTGGACGACCGCGGCGAACGCCGGGCCGTCCGCCAGCAGCGGGGTGATGTCCTTGAACACGACCCCGGGCGTCGGGTAGTCGGGGACGTCGCGCACCAGCGCGTCGACCCGGTCCACCAGCGCCTGGCCCGTCAGCGTCACGGCGTCCTGCGGGCGGCCGGTCATCGGCGTCCCTTCCTGCGGGGCTGGGCGGCGGGACCCTGGTGCCCGCCGGGGCGGACCTGGCCGGTCGCGCGGGCCACGGCGACCGGCGCACCCTCCGTGCCGGGGGCGTCGGTCGCACCGGCCGCGCGGGCGCGGGCGGCCAGCACCTTCGCGGTGTGCTCGCGGATCGGCTGCTCGCGCACCCGCAGGGCGACCTCCAGCGGCGTCGCGAGGAACACCGACGAGAACGCCCCGACGATCATGCCGACGAACAGCGCCAGCGCGATGTCCCGCAGGGTGCCGGCACCGAGCACGAACGCCCCGATGAACAGGATGCCCGCGACCGGCAGCAGCGCCACGACGGAGGTGTTGATCGACCGGACCAGCGTCTGGTTCACGGCCAGGTTCGCGCGCTCGGCGTAGGTCGCGCGGGTCTGGTCGAGCACGCCGGTGGTGTTCTCGCGCACCTTGTCGAAGACCACGACGGTGTCGTAGATCGAGTACGCGAGGATCGTGAGGAACCCGATCACGGTGGCCGGCGTGACCTCCCAGCCGACGGCGGCGTACACGCCGACCGTCACGATCAGGTCGTGGAACAGCGCGATGATCGCCGCGACCGCCATCCGCCAGTTGCGGAAGTAGACCGTCAGCACGAGCGCGACGAGCACGAGGAAGACCACGAGGCTGATCGCGGCCTTCTGCGACACGTCCTTGCCCCACGTCGGGCCGATGAACGAGCTCGCGACGTCGTCCTCCGTGACGCCGTACGCCTCCTCGAGCGCGGTCCGGACCTGGTCGACCTGGTCGTTGGTCAGCTCGGTCGTCTGGATCCGGATGGACGACGACCCGACGTTCGTGACACGGGGCACCTCCTCCGGCGCGACCTCGGCGACCGCGTCCATCGCAGGCTGCTGGTCGGACGTCGCGGCGTTCGAGACCGTGAACTCGGACCCGCCCCGGAACTCGATGCCGGGCTGCAGCCCCGGCTTGACCAGGAACACGGCCGACAGGAGCACCAGGACCGCGGAGATCGTGAACCACACGCGGCGGCGCCCGACGATGTCGTACGAGCGGCGGCCGGTGTACAGGTCGTTGCCCCACTGGGCGAAGTTGACGGCCATCAGGCGTCGCTCCCCTCGGTCCGTCGTGCGTCGCCCTGCCCGGCGGGGCCGGTGCCGCCCGGGCTGTCCTGCGGCGGCGCGTCCGGCGGGGCGTCACCCGCCTGCGCGTCCTGCGCCGCCTGCTGGGCGGCGCGGGCGGCCGCCCGCCGCTCGGCGATCGTGCCGCCGGGGGCCGTGGGCGTGGCCACGAGCGTCGAGGTGGCGGCCGGGCGCGTCAGCCCGGCCCGCTCGGCGTCCGGGGTGCCGGCGTCGGCCGCGGGCTCGGTGCGCGGACCGCGCGCCACCCGGCCGCGGCCCACGTACCGGGACTGGTCCGGGGCGCCGAGGCGGCGCGGGTCGAGCCCGGAGAACCGGTGGCCGCTCGCGAAGAACCGCGTCTTCGCGATGAGCAGCATCACCGGGTGGGTGAACGTGAAGACGATGAGCAGGTCGAGCAGCGTCGTCAGCCCGAGCGTGAACGCGAAGCCGCGCACCGAGCCGACCGCGAGGAAGTAGAGCACCACGGCGGCCAGGAAGTTCACGGCGTCGGACGCCAGGATGGTCCGCCGCGCGCGCTCCCACCCGCGGTCGACCGCCGCCACGAGGGTGCGGCCCTCGCGCAGCTCGTCGCGGATGCGCTCGAAGTACACGATGAACGAGTCCGCCGTGATGCCGATTGCCACGATCAGGCCGGCGACGCCGGGCAGCGACAGGCGGTACCCCTGCGTCCACGACAGCAGCGTGATGACGCCGTAGGTCAGGACCGCCGCGATCACCAGCGAGGCGACGGTCACCAGGCCGAGGGCGCGGTACTGGAACAGCGAGTACACGACCACGAGCAGCAGGCCGATGAGGCCCGCGATGAGGCCCTTCTCGAGCTGCTCGGAGCCGAGCGTCGCGGAGATCTGCTCCTGGCTCTGCACCTCGAACGTGAGCGGCAGCGCGCCGAACTTCAGCTGGTTCGCCAGGCCCGTCGCGGTGTCGCGGGTGAACGAGCCCGAGATCTGCGCCTTGCCGTCCGAGATGACGACGCCGGGGTCGAGGGACGGCGCCGAGATCACCAGGCCGTCGAGCACGATGCCGAACTGGTTCTGCGGCGAGGTCAGGCCCTGCAGCCGCTCCGTGACGGCCGCGAACTCCTTGGTCCCCTGCCCGTCGAACTCGAGGTCGACGACCCACTCGTTCGTGACGGTGCCGTTCTGGTTGACCCGCAGGCCCGAGGACGCGTTCGCGATGCTCGAGCCCTGGATCTCCACCGGCCCGAGGATGTACTTCAGCGTGCCGTCCGGGTCGCAGGTGACGAGCGCCTTGTCGGCGTCGCCCGACTTCCCGCCCGTGAGGTTCGCGGGGTCGGTGCAGTCGAGCTCGTCGAACCGCGCCTGCACGGCCGGGGTGATGTAGTACTCGGCGTCGCTCGGGGAGTCCGGGGCGTCCTTGGTCGGCTCGTCCGACGGCTCCTCGGCGTCGCTGCCGGCCGCCGCGTCGTCGGCCGCCGCGTCGTCCGCGGCCGCCGTGGCGCCGTCCGTCGGGGCCGCCGACGGGTCGGCCGTCGCGGCGGCGGTCGGCTGCGGGCCGGCGTACGTCAGGACCGGCCGGAACTCCATCTGGGCGGACGTGCGCACCAGGTCGAGCGTCTCCTCGCTCGGCCGACCCGGCAGGGCCACGACGATGTTGGACCCGCCCTGGCTCGTGATCTCCGCCTCGGCGACACCCGAGGAGTCGACGCGCTGCCGGATCACCTGGATCGCCTGGTTGATGGTCTCTTGCGTGACCTGCGACTCGTCCTCGGCGACCGGCGCGAGGATCAGCTGCGTGCCGCCCTCGAGGTCGAGCGCGAGCTTCGGCGTCCACGTGGCGTCGGAGAGGCGCGTGCCCGCGAAGATCGTGGCGAAGACCGCGACGGTCAGGACGGCGAGCGTGATCAGGGTGCGCGCCGGGTGCCGGCGGCGGGTGGGTGGGGCCAACGGATCGTCTTCTCTCGTGCGCGTACCGCCCGCGGGCTGCGGGCGGTACGGGTGGTGGGCGGCCGGCCCGGTGGCCCGGCCCCTCGACTACTGCTGCGGCTTCTTGCGGCCGTCCGGGCCCTCGTCGTCGCGCGGCGGCTGCAGCGAGGACAGGTCGTCCGGCACGTCGATGAGACCCGGCGGCACGGCGCCGGGCTCGTCGCGCCACTCGGCGTCGTCCTCGTCCTCGACCTCGTCCTCCTCGACCGGCGGCTCGACCAGGCGGGCGATCGCGGCCTTGATCCAGCGCGACCGGTTGCCCGGGGTCGACTCGAGCGTCACGACGTCGTCCTCGACCTCGACCACGGTGCCGTACATGCCCGAGCCGGTCATGACCTCCTGGCCCGGCTGCAGGTTGTCCCGGAAGCTCAGCTGCTGGCGCTGGGCCTTCCGCTGCCGGGAGGACAGCAGGAACATCGCCCCGAGCCCGATGGCGAGGATGAGGAGAAACGAGTAGTCCACGGAGAAACAGCTCCTGATCGCGTCTGACGTCGGCCGCAGTCTAGGCGCCACGGTCCCGGGCACCTAACGAGCGGGGACGCCGGCGGGTTCCCCGCTCAGCCGAACAGCGTGTCCGTGGGCGCCGGCGCCGCGAGCCCGAGGTGCGCCCAGGCGTCGGGCGTCGCGACCCGGCCGCGCGGGGTCCGGCCGATCAGGCCCTCGCGGACGAGGAACGGCTCGGCGACGGTCTCGACCGTCTCGGGCTCCTCCCCGACGGCCACCGCGAGCGTCGTCAGGCCGACCGGACCGCCCCCGAAGCGGGTGCACAGCGCGGTGAGCACCGCCCGGTCGAGGCGGTCGAGCCCGCGCACGTCCACCTCGTACACCTCGAGGGCGGCGCGGGCCGCGTCGAGGGAGAGGGTGCCGTCCCCGCGCACCTGCGCCCAGTCCCGCACCCGGCGCAGCAGCCGGTTCGCGATGCGCGGCGTCCCGCGGGAGCGCGACGCGATCTCCGCGGCGGCGTCGTGCGCGAGCGGCACACCCAGCAGCCCGGCCGACCTCAGCAGCACCCGCTCGAGCTCGTCGTCGGCGTAGAAGTCGAGGTGGCCCGTGAAGCCGAACCGGTCCCGCAGCGGCGCGGGCAGCAGGCCGGCGCGCGTGGTCGCGCCCACCACCGTGAACGGCGGCAGCGACAGCGGGATGGCGCTGGCCCCCGCGCCCTTGCCCACGACCACGTCGACGCGGAAGTCCTCCATCGCCACGTACAGCAACTCCTCCGCGGGACGCGCGAGGCGGTGGATCTCGTCGAGGAACAGCACCTCGCCCTCCTCGAGCGAGGACAGGATCGCCGCGAGGTCCCCCGCGTGCTGGATCGCCGGGCCGCTCGTGACGCGCAGCGACGTCCCCAGCTCCGCCGCGATGATCATGGCCAGCGTCGTCTTGCCGAGCCCGGGCGGGCCGGACAGGAGCACGTGGTCCGGTGCGCGCCCCCGGCCGAGAGCCGCCTGCAGCACCAGCGAGAGCTGCTCGCGCACCGCCCGCTGCCCGACGAACTCCGCGAGGTGGCGGGGCCGCAGCGCCGCCTCGGCCGCCCGCTCGAGGTCGTCGGCCTCCGGGCGCACGACGGAGTCCGCGTCAGCCACGCCCACCGCCCAGGGCCCGGAGCGCCGCGCGCAGCACGCCCGCGACCTCGGACTCGGCGACCGGCTCGTCGCCGCCCTCCAGCACACCCGCGACCGCGTCGGCCGCCGCCTTCTGGTTCCAGCCCAGCCCGACCAGCGCCTCGACGACCTGGTCGCGGCGGTCGCCGGGGCGCGCCGCGACCGCCGGGCCGCCCGGGACGCCGACCGCCGCGGGGGCGCCGAGCCGGTCGGCGAGCTCGAGGACGATCCGCTGCGCGCCCTTGTGCCCGATGCCGGGGACCCGCTTGAGGGCCGCGAGGTCCTCGTCCGCGACCGCGCGCCGCAGGCCGTCCGGGGTGTGCACCGCGAGCATCGCCAGCGCGAGCCGGGGCCCGACGCCGCTGACCGTCTGGAGCACCTCGAACACCTCCCGCTCGTCGCCGTCCGCGAACCCGAACAGCGTCAGCGAGTCCTCGCGGACGACGAGCGAGGTGTGCAGCGTGGCCTGCTGGCCGACGCGCAGGCCCGCGAGCGTGGCCGGGGTCGCCTGCACGAGCATGCCGACGCCGCCGACCTCCACCACGGCGGCGTCCAGCCGCACGGCCTGCACCGTCCCGTGCACCGAGGCGATCACACCGGCTCCTTCCCGTCGGACGCCGCGAGGTCGGACGTCGGCGTGCAGTCTGCCACGGCCGTGCGAACACGTGTACGAACGACACGCGCCGCCCCGCCGGACGCGGGGTCAGGCGCGGACGCGGCGCGCCGCCTGCTCCGCCTGCGCCCAGGCCCGCTGCGCGGCGGTGAGCGAGCCCGGCGCCCGCTGCGGCGCGCCGACCGCCCCCGCGGGGCGCCACAGGTGGCAGATCGCCAGCGCCAGCGCGTCGGCGGCGTCGGCCGGGCGCGGCAGCTCGTCGAGGGACAGCAGCCGCTGCACCATCGACTGCACCTGCGGCTTGTCGGCGCGGCCGTTGCCGGTCACCGCGGCCTTGACCTCCGAGGGCGTGTGCATGGCCACCGGGATGCGGCGACGCGCGGCGGCCAGCATCGCGATGCCCGCGACCTGCGCCGTGCCCATGACGGTCCGGACGTTGTGCTGCGCGAACACGCGCTCCACGGCGAGCGCGTCGGGCGCGTGCTCCTCGAGCCACTCGTCGATGCTCGCCGCGATCACCAGCAGGCGCTGGTCGACGTCCTGCGTGGCCGCGCTCTGCGCGACGCCGACGGCGACCATCCGCACCTTCCGGCCGGGCAGCCCGTCGACGACGCCCAGCCCGCACCGGGTCAGGCCGGGGTCCACACCGAGTACGCGCACCCGGCCATCCTCGCAGCCCCCCGACGCGCCGTCCGGATCCGGGCGGGCGGACACGCCCGGCGTGTCGGTGCGTCCGGATCCGTCCGCCGTCCCGGCAGGCGCCCGGACGCGACGACGCCCCGCGGCGCACGGGGCGGGGCGGGGCGTCGTCGGGCGCGCGGCCGCGGGGGCCGCCACGCGGGGTCAGTCGGCGTCGAGCTCCGCCATGACCTCGTCGGAGGCGTCGAAGTTCGCGTAGACGTTCTGCACGTCGTCGGAGTCCTCGAGCGCGTCGATGAGGCGCAGGATCTTGCGGGCGCCCTCGGCGTCCACCTCGATCTGGGTGGCGGGGTAGAACACCACGTCGGCGGAGTCGTACTCGATGCCGGCGTCCTGCAGCGCGGTCCGGACGGGCACCAGGTCGGTGGCCTCGGACAGCACCTCGTACTGGTCGCCCGCGTCGTTGACCTCCTCGGCGCCGGCCTCGAGCACCGCCATCATGACGTCGTCCTCGGTGGTGCCCTCCTTGGGGACCATGACGACGCCCTTGCGCGAGAACAGGTACGACACCGATCCGGGGTCGGCCATCTGCCCGCCGCTGCGCGTGAACGCCACGCGCACGTCGGCGGCCGCGCGGTTGCGGTTGTCGGTGAGGCACTCGACGAGCACCGCGATGCCGCCGGGGCCGTAGCCCTCGTAGAGGATCGTCTGGTAGTCCGCGCCGCCGGCCTCGGCACCGGAGCCGCGCTTGACCGCGCGCTCGATGTTGTCGTTCGGGACCGAGGTCTTCTTGGCCTTCTGGATCGCGTCGTAGAGCGTCGGGTTGCCCGCCGGGTCACCGCCGCCGGTGCGCGCGGCGACCTCGATGTTCTTGATGAGCTTCGCGAAGAGCTTGCCGCGCTTCGCGTCGATCACGGCCTTCTTGTGCTTCGTGGTGGCCCACTTGGAGTGCCCCGACATCGCTTCCCTCTCGTATCCCGCGCCGTCCCTGCGCTCCCCCGGCCGGCGGTGCGGCGCGACCCGGCAGCGGGTCGCGCCCCGCTCTCACAGGGCGTCGCGGACGATCTCGACGAACAGCCGGTGCACCCGCGTGTCCCCCGTCACCTCCGGGTGGAAGGACGTGGCGAGCAACGAGCCCTGGCGCACCGCGACGATCCTACCGGCGGCGGGCCCGGACTCCACGCGGGCCAGGGCGGTGGCGGCGGGTCCGACCTCCTCGACCCAGGGCGCCCGGATGAAGACGGCGTGCACCGGGTCGGTGTCGCTGCCGGGGACGCCGTCGATGCGCAGGTCGGTCTCGAACGAGTCGACCTGCCGGCCGAAGGCATTGCGCCGCACGGTCACGTCGAGCCCGCCCAGGGTCCGCTGCCCGTCGATGCCGCCCTCGATCCGGTCGGCGAGCAGGATCATGCCGGCGCAGGACCCGTACGCCGGCATGCCGCCCGCGAGCCGCTCCCGCACGGGCGCGTCCAGGTCGAACGCGCGCAGCAGCTTGTCGATGGTCGTGGACTCGCCGCCGGGCAGCACGAGGGCGTCGACGGCGTCGAGCTCGGAGGTGCGCCGCACGGGCACGGCCTCGGCACCGCTGCCGCGGAGGGCGGCGAGGTGCTCGCGGACGTCGCCCTGCAGGGCGAGGACACCGATGGTGGGGGAAGCGCTCACGCGCCTCATCCTACGAATCGGCGGTGACTGCTCCGTCCAGCGCCTCGCGCACGGCCGCCGGGACCTCGACGGCCTGCCACGCGTCGACCATGTCGGCCAGGCGGGACAGCCCCTCGAGCAGGGCCGTGCGCTCGCTCGCGAGCGAGACCCGGACCATGCCCTCGCCCCCGGCGCCGAACGCGCTGCCGGGCGAGACGGAGACGTGCCGCTCGTCGAGCAGCCGCAGGGCGAACGCCTCCGAGTCGGTCGTCGCGGCCGAGACGTCGACCATGAGGTAGAACGCCCCGCGCGGCGGCACGGACGGCACGCCGCGCGCGTCGAGCAGCGCCACCGCGGCGTCGCGCCGCTCCCTGTAGGACGCGACCGCGGCGGCGACGTCGTCCTGCGGCCCGGACAGCGCGGCGAGGGCGGCCCGCTGGCTGACGGAGGACGGGCAGGCGACGGTCGCCTCGGCGACCTGGCCGAGCAGGTCGATCACCCCGGGGTCGCGCGAGACGACGTAGCCGAGGCGCCAGCCCGTCATCGCGTACGTCTTGGAGAACGAGAAGAACGTCAGCACGCGGCCGTCGGTGTCGAACGCGGCGGGGCTGGTGTGCGGCTGGTCGAACGTGATGGCCTCGTAGCACTCGTCCGAGAACACCCACAGGTCGTGCTCGCGCGCCAGCTCGACGACGCCCGCGAGCAGCTCGGCCGGGTACATCGCGCCGGTGGGGTTGTTCGGGGAGCAGACCACGACCGCGCGGGTCGCCGGGGTGATCGCCGCCTCGATGTCGGCGAGCGTCGGCACGAACCCGTTCGCGGCCCGTGCCGGGTAGGTGCCGACGCCGACGCCCGCGGCCACGGCGGCCATCCGCCAGTTCGGGAACTCCGGGTCCGGCACGAGGATCTCGTCCCCCGGCCCGGCGAGCGCGTTGATCGCCATGGCGAGCCCGTGCATCGCGCCGTGCGTGACGACGACGTCGGCCGCGGTGACGTCGAGGCCGTTGACGCGGCGCACCTTCTCGGCCAGGGCCTCGCGCAGCTCGGGGCTGCCGGTGCTGGACGTGTAGCCGGTGTGCCCGGCGGCGGCGTCGCGGCCGGCCGCCTCGACGACGTGCGCGGGCGTCGGCACGTCGGGCTCGCCGATCTCCAGCCGGATGGCCTCCGGGTCGCGCATCGCCAGCTCCATGAGCGTGCGGATGCCGCTGCGGTGCATGCGGGTCACAGGGGAGGTCGAGATGGGCACCGGCCGACGATACCTGAACCGCGACCCCCGAAGTTACCCCCCGGTACGGAAATCAGTCGTCGCGCTGGAGGCCGAGGTGGCGCACGGTCCCGTCCCACCCGCCGAGCAGCGGCCGCACGAGGTCCGGCAGCCCCTCGGGGAACACCTCGCGGCTCTCCGCGGCCAGGTCGTCCAGGTGCCACCACCGCAGCTCGTCCAGCAGGTCGAGCTCGACGTCCGTCCAGCCCGCCCGGTCGATCGCCCCGGTGTCGAGCGCCGACCCGACGCGCGCCAGGAAGAACACCTCGTCCTGGCGGCACCGCTCGGCGTAGAAGTCGAACACCGCGGACCGCGTCAGCACCGGCCCCACCAGCGCCCCGTCGTCCAGCAGCAGCCCGGTCTCCTCGCGCAGCTCCCGCAGCGCGGCGGCACGCTCGTCCTCCCCCGGGTCGATGCCCCCGCCGACCGTGAACCACCAGGACCGCTCCGGCTGGTCGGCGTCGTGCCCGCGCACCAGCAGCAACCGGTCGTCCGCGTCGAGCAGCAGCACGCGGGCGGCCCGCCGGAACCGCAGGCCGTCCTCCCCCAGCACCCAGTCGGCACCGAGCGCCGACGCCGTCGCGGACGGCGACGGCCCGCCGGCCCCCGCGGGGGTCGACGGGCCGTCGGACGGCAGCGGTCCGGTCACCAGCCGCGCTCGGCCAGACGGTGCGGCACCGGCACGTCGTCGACGTTGATGCCGACCATCGCCTCACCCAGGCCGCGCGAGACCTTGGCGATCACGTCGGGGTCGTCGTAGAACGTCGTCGCCTTGACGATCGCCGCGGCGCGCTGAGCCGGGTTGCCCGACTTGAAGATGCCGGAGCCGACGAACACGCCCTCGGCGCCGAGCTGGCGCATCATCGCCGCGTCCGCGGGGGTCGCGATGCCGCCCGCCGTGAACAGCACGACCGGCAGCTTGCCGGCCCGGGCGACCTCGACCACCAGGTCGTACGGCGCCTGGAGCTCCTTGGCGGCGAGGAACAGCTCGTCCTCCGGCAGCGAGGACAGGCGGCGGATCTCGTCGCGGATGGTCCGCATGTGCGTCGTGGCGTTCGACACGTCGCCGGTGCCGGCCTCGCCCTTGGAGCGGATCATCGCCGCGCCCTCGGTGATGCGCCGCAGCGCCTCGCCCAGGTTGGTCGCGCCGCACACGAACGGCACGGTGAACTGCCACTTGTCGATGTGGTGCGCGTAGTCGGCCGGGGTCAGCACCTCCGACTCGTCCACGTAGTCGACGCCGAGCGCCTGGAGCACCTGCGCCTCGACGAAGTGGCCGATGCGGGCCTTGGCCATCACGGGGATGGACACCGCGTTGACGATGCCGTCGACCAGGTCGGGGTCGCTCATGCGGGCCACGCCGCCCTGGGCGCGGATGTCGGCGGGCACGCGCTCCAGCGCCATGACGGCCACCGCGCCGGCGTCCTCGGCGATCTTCGCCTGCTCCGGGGTGACGACGTCCATGATCACGCCGCCCTTGAGCATCTCCGCCATGCCGCGCTTGACGCGGGCGGTGCCGACCGCGGGCGCGTCGGCGGGGGCGGAGGGGGTGGTGTCGCTGGTCACGGTGGCCTCGCAGTTCGGGAGGGGGATGGGTTCCTCGGTCATCGTAGTCGCGGCGGAGGGCCCGCCGCGGTGCCGTCCGCGCCTCGGAGGACGGTGTCGCCGCCCGTGCGCCCGGGCGGCGGGTGGCGACCCGCGGCCCGCTGCCCCGGGGCGGGCGACCGGCTCAGGGTGCGGCGGGCGGCGCTCCCGGCCGGCCCAGCGCCGGCGGCCACGCGTCGTCGAGCTCGAGCGTCTGCGGCATGGGCGCGCGCCCGGCGAGCCGCAGCGTGCGGACCGCCCAGCCGCGGCGCATCCGCTGCGCCTGGGCGACGGCCTCGTTGTGGAAGCGCCGGGCGAGCTGCACGCGGTACCAGGCGTCCGCCAGCGCGGCGAGCAGCTCGGCCGCGCCCGGCTCCTCGCGCAGCTCCGCGACCTCCTGCGGGTCGGCGAGGGCCTCGCGCAGCGTCGCGGACAGCTCGCTCTCCACCAGGCCCCGGTCGGCGACGTCGGGGCTGCCGGTGCCCGCACGGGTCGTGCCGCGCAGCTCGGCCGGCAGGCGCGCCATGCCCTGCGTCTGCGCGTCGCCCGCGGTGATGGACGCCCACGACGCCTCGCCCACGAGCACGCTGCTCACGGGGTCGAGCACGCCGGACGCGGCGAGCGTGGACGCCGCGGAGGCACGCCGGAGCAGCTGCGTGTCGACGACGGCGCGCGACGCCGCGACCTTGCGGTGCAGCCGGTCGATCCGGGACGCGGCGACCCACGACCACCAGACCACCAGCAGCACCACGGCCACCACCAGGACGGCCGTCTCGGACCAGCTCACTCGTCACCCCTCCGCCGGCGCAGCACGTCGAGCCGCGCGCCGCGGCGGGACGTCGGGTCCTCGCCGACGGGCGCCTCGCTGCCCTCCACCGCCATCTCGTACACCGTCAGCACCTCGTGGGTGACCGACGACCAGTCGTACCGGCCGACGGCCGCCTCCCCCGCCGCCGCGACGCGTGCGCGACGGTCCGGGTCGGCCAGCAGGTCACCGAGCGTGCGGGCGAGGTCCGCGGAGTCGCCGGTGCGGAACAGCACGCCGGCCCGGCCGTCGTCGAGCACCCGGCGGAACGCCCCGAGGTCCGAGGCCGCGACCGCCGTGCCGGCGCTCATCGCCTCCACGAGCACGATCCCGAACGACTCGCCGCCGGTCTGCGGCGCGCAGTAGACGTCGGCCGACGCCAGGAGACGCGCCTTGTCCTCGTCGCTGACGCCGCCCAGGAACTCGACGGCCTCCGCGTCGTCCCCGAGCAGCTCCCGCGCCTCCTCGGGGCCGGTCTCGCCGCGGCCGGCGACCAGGAACCGGACCCCGGGGAACGCCCGCCGGACCGCCGGGACCGCGTCGAGCAGCACCGGCAGGCCCTTGCGGGACTCGTCCAGGCGGCCGAGGAACACCACGGTCGGCCTCTCGGGGGTGCCCACCCAGCGCGGGTCCGTGCCCGCCCGGGCGAACGCGTCCACGTACACGCCGTTGGGGATGACCACGGCGTCGCCGCCGAGGTGCTCAACGAGGGTGCGGCGCGCGTCCTCGGACACCGCGATCCGGGCGCTGATCTTCTCGAGCGACTGCCGCACCAGCGGGTACGCGAGCTGCAGCGACCGGGAGCGCACGAGCGAGGAGTGGAAGGTCGCGACGACGGGGCCGTCGGCGATCCACAGCGCCAGCATGCTGAGCGACGGGGTCACGGGCTCGTGCAGGTGCAGCACGTCGAACTGCCCGGCCTCGAGCCAGCGCCGGACGCGCGCCGCCGTGAGCGGACCGAACGTCAGGCGGGCGACGGCGCCGTTGTAGCGGACCGGGACCGCCTTGCCGGCCGACGTCATGTACGGCGGGATCGGGGTGTCGTCGTCCGCGGGCGCGAGGACGCCCACGCTGTGACCGCGGGCGATGAGCGCCTCCGCGAGGTCCCGGACGTGGAACTGCACGCCGCCCGGGACGTCGAACGAGTACGGGCAGACGATGCCGATCCGCAGCGGCCGGCCGGCGGCGGGCGTCACGGTGCGGCCTCCCCCGTCGTCTCCCCCGCGGCGGCGCGGGTGCGGGCGTACCGCTCGGGGTCGAGGTCGGCGACGAAGACCTTCTGCAGCATGTGCCAGTCCTGCGGCGCCCGCCCGATGCCGGCCTCCAGGTCGTCCACCCAGGCCTGCGTGAGGACGGCGACCCGCTGGGCGCGCGGCACGTCCTCGGGCACCGTCAGCATCCGGCCGAACTCGATGACCACGCCCCAGGCGGTGCCCGCCCGGCGCCGCCGCTCGCCGTGCAGCCGCTCGTAGGTGATCGAGGCGGCGCACAGCGGGGCGCCGGTGGCCACCGCCAGCGCCGCCGGCCCGGCGGCGACGCGGGCGCGCTCGCCGAACAGGTCGACCTCCACACCGCGCGCCGTCAGGTCGCGGTCGGCGAGCAGCGGCACGAGCCCGCCGGGGCCCTGCTTGACGGCGCGCACCAGCTCGCGGAACACCCCGCCGCCGGCCCCGGACAGCGGGATGATCTCCAGCCCGATGCCCTCGCGGAAGCGCAGGAACTCCTGGAACAGGGCCTCGGGCTCGAGCCGCTCCGCGACCGTCACCGTCCGGCCCAGGTGCGTCGTCGCCCACGCGCCCGCGAGGTCCCAGTTGCCCAGGTGCCCCAGCGCCATGACGACCATGCGGCCACGCCGGATCTCGCCGACCACCTCGCCGGGGTCCACCAGGCGCACGCGCGCGGCGATCTGGTCCTGCGTGGCGCCGACCAGCGCGAACGCCTCGCCGTAGTAGCGCATGTACGAGCGCATGCCGAGCAGGGTGAGGCGACGCAGCTCGTCGGGCCGGGCGTCCGGCCGCACGCGGCGCAGGTTCGCCTCGAGCTGGCGGACCCCGCTGCCCCGCAGCACCCACGCGACGTCGGCGACGAGCCGGAACAGGCCCCGCACCACCGGGTCGGGCACCTTGCCGACGACGCGCCAGCCGAGCGCGAACACCCGTGCGACGTCGAACCGGCCCCGCGGCTCGTCCGCCGGCGCGCTCACGCCGCCGCCCCCGCCTGCCGCCGGACCGTCACCATCCGCTGCACCACCGTCACGAGCGCCGCCACCGCCAGCAGGGTGAGCGCGACCTCCAGGACCACCTGCGGCAGGCCGACGCCGACCAGGGCGGTCGCGACCAGCACGGTCGCGAGCCGGTCCGCGCGCTCCGCGATGCCGACGGCCGCCGTCATCCCGAGGCCCTCGGCGCGCGCCCGGGCGTACGGCACGACCGACCCCGTCACGAGGCACGCGAGGGCGGCGGCCAGGCCCCAGCGGGAGTCGCCCTCCCCCGCGAACCACAGCACGAGGCCGGAGAAGATCGCCGCGTCGCCGAACCGGTCCAGCGTCGAGTCGAGGAACGCGCCCCACGGGCCGGACCGCCCGGCGCGGCGCGCCATGACGCCGTCGAGCGAGTCGGTCAGCGCGAAGAACGCGATGACGAGGCTCGCCGCCAGGAAGTGCCCGGTCGGGTACAGCCACAGCGCGGCCGCGACCACGGCCACGGTGCCGGTGACCGTGACGGCGTCCGGGGACACCCCCCGCTTGAGCAGGGCGTCGGCCACCGGCGTGAAGAGCCGCGTCATGGCTCCCCGCAGTCCGTTCAGCACAGGCGGGTCATCCTCTCTGGGCGCCGGCCGGGTCCCCGGCGGGCGCGGGCGGCCACGCGGCGGCGAGCCGCGCGCGGGTGTCGGACAGCAGCTCGGGCAGGGCGCGCGTCCGGCCGATCACGGGCAGGAAGTTCGCGTCGCCCGGCCACCGGGGCACGACGTGCTGGTGCAGGTGCGCGGCGATGCCGGCCCCCGCGACGTCACCCTGGTTCATGCCGAGGTTGAACCCGTGCGGGGCGCTGACGGCGCGGAGCACCCGCATCGCGGTGCGGGTGAGCTCGGCGACCTCGGCCACCTCGTCCCCGGTGAGGTCGGTGTAGTCCGCGACGTGCCGGTACGGGGCGACCAGCACGTGGCCGCCGTTGTACGGGTAGAGGTTCAGCAGCACGTACGCCGTCCGGCCGCGCGCGACGACCAGGCCGTCCTCGTCGCTCAGCGTCGGCGCCCGGCAGAACGGGCAGCCGTCACCCGCCGACGCGTCGGCCGGCTTGTTCTCCCCGCCGATGTACGCCATGCGGTGCGGGACCCAGAGCCGCCCGAAGCCGTCCGGCACCCCGGCGAGCGCGGTGTCGTCCTGCACCACCGCGTCGCCGGGCACGCCGTCCGGCGCGTCCTGGACCATCCGCTCAGACCTGCGCGTGCTCGCGCACGGCCGCCACGATGCGCTCGATCGCGTCCGCCACGGGCACGCCGTTCTCCTGGCGGCCGTCGCGGTACCGGAACGACACCGCGCCGGCCTCCGCGTCCTCCCCGCCGGCGATGAGCACGAACGGGATCTTCTGCGTGCTGGCGTTGCGGATCTTCTTGCCGAACCGGTCGCTGGAGCGGTCGAGCTCGGCGCGGATGCCCTGGGCGCGCAGCCGGGCCACCACCTCGTCGAGGTACGGCTCGAACGGCTCGGCGACCGGCACGGCGAGCACCTGGACCGGCGCGAGCCAGGCCGGGAACGCGCCCGCGTAGTGCTCGACGAGGATCGCGAAGAACCGCTCGATCGAGCCGAACAGCGCGCGGTGGATCATCACGGGGCGCTGCCGGGTGCCGTCGGCCGCCGTGTACTCGAGCTCGAAGAGCTCCGGCTCGAAGAAGTCCAGCTGGATCGTCGACAGCTGCCACGTCCGGCCGATCGCGTCCTTGGCCTGGACCGAGATCTTCGGCCCGTAGAACGCGGCGCCGCCCGGGTCGTCGACGAGCTGCAGCCCCGACCCGGTCGCGACCTCGCGCAGCGTCTCGGTCGCCTCGTCCCAGGTCGCGTCGTCACCGACGGACTTCTCCGGGTCCCGCGTCGAGAGCTCGAGGTAGAAGTCGTCCAGGCCGTAGTCGCGCAGCAGGTCGAGCACGAACCCGAGCAGCGAGGCGAGCTCGTCATGCATCTGCTCGCGGGTCGTGTAGATGTGCGCGTCGTCCTGGGTGAACCCCCGGGCGCGCGTCAGGCCGTGCACGACGCCCGACTTCTCGTACCGGTACACCGTGCCGAACTCGAACAGCCGCAGCGGGAGCTCGCGGTAGGAGCGGCCGCGCGCGCCGAACACCAGGTTGTGCATCGGGCAGTTCATGGGCTTGAGGTAGTAGTCCTGGCCCTCGCGCTTGACCGTGCCGTCCTCGTGGTACTCGGTGTCGAGCTTCATCGGCGGGTACATGCCGTCCGCGTACCAGTCGAGGTGCCGGCTGGTCTCGAACAGCTTGCCCTTGGTGATGTGCGGGGAGTTGACGAACGAGTAGCCCGCCTCGACGTGCTTGCGCCGCGAGTACTCCTCCATCTCCATGCGGATGATGCCGCCCTTGGGGTGGAACACCGCGAGCCCCGAGCCGATCTCGTCCGGGAACGAGAACAGGTCCAGCTCGGCGCCCAGGCGCCGGTGGTCGCGGCGCTCGGCCTCCGCGACGCGGTCCAGGTACGCCTTGAGCTCGTCCTTGGTCGGCCACGCGGTGCCGTAGATGCGCTGGAGCTGCGGGTTCTTCTCCGAGCCGCGCCAGTACGCCGCCGCGGAGCGGGTGAGCTGGAACCCGTTGCCGATGAGCCTGGTGCTGGGCAGGTGGGGGCCGCGGCAGAGGTCCTGCCACACGACCGTCTCCGACTCCCGGCCCGCGCCGCGCACGTTCTGGTAGTAGGTCAGCCCGCCGGAGCCCACCTCCACCGACGCGCCCTCGCCCGCGGTGTCGGCCGTCGACTTCAGGCCGATGAGCTCCAGCTTGTACGGCTCGTCGGCGGCGAGCTCGCGCGCCTGGTCGTCCGTCACCTCGACGCGCCGGAAGGTCTGCCCCTCGCGCACGATGCGGCTCATCACCTTCTCGAGGGCCTTGAGGTCCTCCGGGGTGAACGGGGTCTCGACGTCGAAGTCGTAGTAGAAGCCGTCGGTGACGGGCGGGCCGATGCCCAGGCGCGCCTTCGGGTTGACCTCCTGGACGGCCTGCGCCAGCACGTGCGCCGCGGAGTGGCGGAGCACCGCCAGGCCGTCCGGCGAGCCGATGGTGACGCCCTCGACGACGGCGCCGTCGGGCAGCGGCCGGGACAGGTCCCAGAGCTCGCCGTCGACGCGGGCCACGACGACGTCGCGGCGGTCGGCGAACAGGTCCGTGCCCGTCGTCCCCGTCTCGGCGGTGGTGCGGGTGCCGTCGACGGTGAGGCTGATGAGCTCGGACACTGAGATGTCTCCTCCGGTCGGCCCGCGCCTGGCGCACGGGGTCCGGGTCGATGCTACCGACCGGTCACGACACCTCCGGGACGCAGGGCCCGGGGACGCGGACGGCCCCCGGTCCGCAGGGACCGGGGGCCGTGAGCCGGTGGGCGATACTGGGTTCGAACCAGTGACCTCTTCGGTGTGAACGAAGCGCGCTACCACTGCGCCAATCGCCCGGCGGTCGACAACTCTACCCGACCCGCGGCCGGGAGACGAAACCGGCGGCGCGACCCCCGGGGATCCCGCTCCACCAGCGGGATCGAGCCCGCCGGGCACCCGTGCGGGGACCGTTCTCGGCAGCTCCGACGCGTCGCTGAGCAGTCCCACCGGGTGAAACTCGCGTCCACGTCTCGGCGCGGGCCACCGCGGCTGCCATCATGGTCTCCACGTCAGACGTGTGGTGAAGGAGGATGCGGTGGCCCAGCGCTCGTACGACGTCGTCGAGTCCGTCGCCATGCAGCTCATCAGCTCCGACGCCAGCGTCCTGCCGGTGACCGCGGAGCTGTCGTACCGCGTGAGCGACCCCTACACGGTGCGCGCCGTGTTCACGAGCCCGCAGTCCACCTCCGTGTGGCTGCTCGGCCGCGAGCTGCTGCTCCAGGGCATGCTCGCCGACGCCGACGACCCCGCGGGCAGCGGCGACGTGCAGGTCTGGCGCGACGAGGACCCGCTGTTCACGCTGATCTCCCTGACGGGCGTCGAGGGCAGCGCGCTGCTCGCCGCCCCGTCGGAGCCGCTCGAGCGCTTCCTCACCGCCACGGAGCAGCTCGTCGCCCTGGGCGCCGAGAGCGACCGCATGGAGGGCGAGATCGCGGCGCTGATCGCCGCGCTCCTCACCGCCTGACACCGGCCGGCTCCACCCCGTCAGGGGTCGAGGTCCGACGCCGACCGCTCGGCGACGAGCGCGGCCACCCGCTCCGTCAGCGGACCCGCGGCCACCTCCGTGCCCTCCACCACGGCCACCGCCGCGAACCCACGCAGCGACCCGCTCAGCGCCATCCCGGCCTCTCCGCCGCGCACGTCCTCCACGACGGACCACGGCAGCTCGCCCTCGTGGGCCTCCCGCACCGGCAAGCCGGCCTCCTCAGCCCACTCCAGGACCAGCGCCCGCGTCACACCGGGCAGGCACCCGGACGCCGTCACGGGGGTCAGCAGCTCCCCGTCGCGCTCGACGAACACGTTGGAGCCGGTCCCCTCGCAGAGCTCACCGCGCGTGTTGGCCAGCAGCGCCTCGTTCCCCCCGGCCGCCGTCGCCGCGGCCAGAGCGAGCACGTCCGCGGCGTACGACGTCGACTTGTGCCCCGCGAGCGGCGAGCGCTCGTTGCGCACCCAGCGCGAGCGCACCACGTGCGCGGGACCGCGGACGGGCGCCGGGCCGGCGGCGACCACGAGCGAGGGGCGCCCGGACGGGACGCCCGCGCCCACGGTGACCCGGAGCCGGCCCACCTCCCGACCCCCCGCGCCGAGGACGGCCGTGACGGCCTCGCGCACGTCCTGCTCCGGGACGGGCGGCAGGTCCAGCGCCCGCAGCGACGCGGTGAGCCGCGCGAGGTGCCGGCTCAGGGCGAACGCGCGCCCCGACCGCACCGCGCAGGTCTCGAACACCCCGAGCCCGGTCGTGAACCCGGCGTCGGTGCCGGGCAGCACGGGCTCGGCCGGGTCGCGCAGCCGCCCGTCCGCCCACAGCACCGTCGTCGCCGTCACCACGCCGGTCAGTCTCGCACCGGGGCCGTGTCGCCCGCGCGCGACGCCAGCGCGACGAGCCGCCGCGCCTTGAGCTCCGTCTCCGCCCACTCGGCCTCGGCGTCGCTCCCCCACGTGATGCCCGCACCGGTCCCGAACCGCAGCACGCCGTCCCTCCACGCGAACGTCCGGATCCCGACGGCCAGCTCGCCGGCCACGGCGCCGTCCTCCGCGACGTCGACCAGGCCGACCGCGCCGCAGTACACACCGCGGGGCACGGGCTCGAGACGCGCCAGCACGTCCAGCGCCGCCCGCTTCGGCGCCCCGGACACCGAGCCGGGCGGGAACGTCGCCCCCAGCAGGTCGCCCCAGAGCGGACCGTCCAGCACGTCCGCGCGGAGACGGCCGCGCACCGTCGAGACGAGGTGGGCGAGGCCCGGGTGCCGCTCGACGCCCAGCAGCGTCGTGACCTCGACCGTCCCCGGCTCGCACACCCGCTGGAGGTCGTTGCGCACCAGGTCGGTGATCATCACGTTCTCGGCGTGGTCCTTGGCGGTCAGGCCCTCCGGCTCCGGCGCGGTGCCCTTGATCGGTGCGGACGTCACCCAGCCGCCCGCGATCCGCAGGAAGAGCTCCGGCGACGCGGTGACCACCCACACCGGCGGCACCGCCGCCCCCGCCGGGACGTGGACGCCGCCCGCGTACGGCGCGGGGTTGCCCGCCGCGAGCAGGGCGCCCAGGGCGCGCGCGTCGGGCTCGGCGCCGCCCGGGCCGGCGGGCAGCGGGGCGCTCAGCACCCGGCAGAGGTTGGCCTGGTAGACCGTCCCCTCCCGGATCGCGGACCGCACCGCCCCGACGCCGTCGACGTACCCCTGCCGGGACAGCGACGACCGCCAGCTCCCGGGGCCGGGGCCGTGCCACCCGGTGCCGTCGTCGTCGACGGCACCGGGTCGCGACGACGCGAACCGCCAGGCCGCGACCCGCCCCTCGAACTCCCCGACCAGCACCCAGTGCCCCGGCGCCCGGAGGCGGTCCGGCTCGGCGGCCACGTCCGGCACGTGCTCGACCGCGTCGTGCAGCACCCGCCCGCCGAACCACGCCACGCCGCCCGCCCCGTCCGGCCGGCGGACGGGGCGGCGGCGAGCGGCACGGGAGTCGCGGGACACGGGCTCACGGTAGCCAGCCGCCGCCCCGCGACTCCCCCGGCGCACGTACGCGCCGGCCGACACGCCGGGCGACCCGCGTGATCGTGCGGAACTCCGGGGGTGCCGGGGGCCGGTTGGACTCTCGCGTCCGGACTGGGCTAAAGTTCTCGACGCACCCGGAAAGCCGGTGAGAACCGGTGGAACGTGGCGCGCGGACGTGGCTCAGTGGTAGAGCATCACCTTGCCAAGGTGAGGGTCGCGGGTTCGAATCCCGTCGTCCGCTCGGAGGCAGACACTCCCGGCCGACCACCTCGGTCGCTGAGGACTGAGGTCTCAGGGTGGAGTGGCCGAGAGGCGAGGCAGCGGCCTGCAAAGCCGTATACGTGGGTTCGAATCCCATCTCCACCTCGTATCGCCCGGGCGATTGGCGCAGCGGTAGCGCGCTTCCCTGACACGGAAGAGGTCACTGGTTCGATCCCAGTATCGCCCACCACGCAGAGCCCCAGGTCATCGACCTGGGGCTCTCGTCGCCCCCGGGTGCAGGTCACGCTCCCCCCGACTCGGTCGCGACACCGGCCGGGCGCGACGACCGCGGCGGCTCCCGGGTGGGCCACCGCGGAGGGCGGGTCGCGCGGAGGCCGCATAGGCTCGGCGCGTGACCACGGAGAAGCTGAGCTTCCGGACGTCGATCGGCGTCGAGATCAAGGGGGACGTGTGGAGCTGCGTCGAGATCCCGGGATCCGCTGAGTTCTTCGGGACCGGCAGGACCGTCAGGGTCGACGCGACGGTCGACGACGTCGTCCTGGACGACGTCGGGGCCATGGTCACCGGGACGGGCGCGCACATGATCTCGCTCAGCGCGAAGGTCCGCCGGGCGCTCGGCAAGGACGTCGGTGACACCGTCGACGTGACCGTCACCAAGAGGTAGCAGGGCGCTCGACGGCGCCCGGCCGGGGTCGGGCGCTCCCGGGACGCCTCTCCCTCACGCCCCCGGGGCCAGGCCGGTGAGAACCCGCCGCGCGTCGGAGTCCGACGGGACCGGCAGCTCGATCTCGGTGTCGCCGGCGCGCAGCACCACGACCGTGACGTCCGGGTAGCGGGGGTGCCGGAGCTCCTGCACGGCGGTCAGGCGCGCGACCGGCAGGACCAGGCGCGACTCGGAGTGCACCGGGGTGCGGCCGCGCACCAGCCACGCCGCGCGGCCGAACACCTGGAGCTCGCGGCCGTCGGAGCAGATGACAGCGCCCTGGACGGTCATGGGGTGCAGCAGGTGCAGCAGGCGGCCCCCGCCGGACGCCGGCGTGACGACGCGCCGCGGGTGCGCCGCGAGCGTGCGGAGGCGGGGCTCGCGGTCCGCGACCTCCCGGTACGCGCCGACGAGGCCGATCTCGCGGTCGCCCAGCGCCCGGCGGGACAGCACGCGCCCGTGGTCGTCCACCGGACCGCCCGGCGCCGGCGCTTCCGCGTCCGCCCCGCCGGCGCCGGCCGGCCAGGCGAGCAGCCGCAGCAGGTCGACGAAGCCGCCGACGACGTCCGCCGAGGAGCCGCTGAACCGCACCTGCACCGGGCTCCCGGTCAGCGCGTGCACGGTGAGCCGCCCGTCCAGCAGGTCGACGCTGGTGCGCACCGCGGCGACGCCGGCGTACGGCACCTCCCGCACGTCGTAGCGCGCGCCCTCGCGGCGGCTCAGCGCGGTGAAGCGGTCGGGACCCAGGACGAGCAGGTGGTCGTAGAGGTCCATGTCGGGCGTCGCGTCGCGCCGGGCGATGTCGCGCGGGACCTTGAGCACCAGCCTGCTGGCCGCCAGGTCGAGCGGGTGGTCGCGGTAGAGCCGCGGCACGTCCTGGAGTCCGCGGACCCGGTCGACCCAGGGCCCGAACGCGTCGTACTCCGCCGACCTCGTCGTCGTCGCCATCGTCCTCGCCTCCCGCACCCAGGATGCACCCGCGGGACGAGCGCTGCCACGGACCTCCGGCCCCGGCGCCGCTCAGCGCTCGACGACCCAGCCGGGCCGCCTCGGGTCGTCGACGCGCACGACCACGTCCGCGGTGCCCTCCGGGTCCGCCTCCGCGCGGTACCGCTCCTCCGCGGCCAGGCGCCACGCGTCCTGCGGCGGCGTCAGCCGGGCCAGGGTGGCGGGACGGACGGCGAGGTGCACGGTCAGGTCGGCCGGCAGCCGCCGCCCGAGCAGCAGGCCGCCGTGCAGCAGCAGCACCGATCCCGCGGGGGCCGCGGTGCGCCGGGCGCGCGCCGAGCGGTCGCGGGCGGCGTCGCGCAGCGCGGGCAGGTAGGTCCCGTCGCCGTCCGGGCCGAGCGGGTGCAGCACCTCCCGGACCAGCGCGGCGTCGTCGAGCGCGTCGTCGAGCAGCGCGTCCGGGTCCGTGCGGCCGTGCTCGAGGCGGACCCCGGCGGGACGGAGGAAGTCGGCCGCCGCCACGACGACCACCGCGTGCCCGCGGGCCCGCAACGGGTCGACCAGCGCCTCCGCCAGGTCACCCGGGAGGGTGGGCGGTGCGCCGTCGAGGACGACCCGCCACCGCCGTCCGGGCGCCGCACCCGCCAGGTCGGCGTCGACGCGGTCGGTGAGGCGCCGGACGACGACCTCGGGGCTGACGGGCTCGACGCGCACGGGTCGGCGGGGTCGGTGCGGGTGCTCGGAGCGTGCGGCGGTCAGCGCCCGGTGACGACGCCGCGCACGTACGCCGCCTGCCCGGCGTGCTCGAGCACGTCCCCCAGGACGCTGACGAGCCGGACGCCGACCGTCACCGGCGGGTCCCAGCGCTCGTCGACCACGCGGGCGAGGTCGGCGTCCTCGAGGGTCGCCAGGTAGGCGTCGGTCGCGGCGCGCGTCGCGTCGGCGTACTCCCCCAGCAGCGACGCGTCCGCGCGCACCTGCGCGACCTCGTCCGGCGACTGCCCGTACCCGGTGGCACCGCGGTCGAACGGCAGCGCGAACCGGTCGGCGAAGCCCTGTGCGTGCCAGACCTGCTCGGTCCCGGCGAGGTCGGCGACCTGGGCGTCCTCGACGCGTGCCAGGTGCCACACCAGCCAGGCGATCGTGTTGGCCTCCGGGCCGAGGCGGGCGGTGAGCTCCTGCTCCCCCAGGCCGTCCAGCACGCCGTGCACCAGCCCGCCGATCCGGCCGAACCCGTCGGTCAGCACCCCGATCCCGTCCACGCCCGCTCCCGTCGTCCGTCCGTCCCGCGGGACCCGTGCACCCGGGTGCCGGTCCCGCCCTCCCGACGCTATGCCGTGGTGGCCGACCGCGCTACGCGGCACGCTCCGCGCGGTCGCGGACGCCGCGCAGCATCCGCTCGGACATCACGGTGCTGAGCACCGACACCACCTCGACCAGCGGCCGGGCCGCGGGAGTGCGGCAGAGGTACCGCTCGCGCACGACCAGGCGCGTCGTGCCGGCCTCGGGCCCGGGCCGGAGCACGAACGCCCACGTGAAGTCGTAGGGCACCGCGGCGGGACCGCCCTGCGGCGCGGTGCCGGCGAGCACCAGGGCGCGCTCGGGCTCGAGCACGCGCACCTCGAGCCCCACCTGCGGCGCGAGGTGCACCGCGTCACCCACGGCGAGGCCCTGCCACTGCGGCTCCACGCGCTCCGCCGAGTGGATGCCGAGCCCGATGAGGTTCTCGAGCGCGTCGTAGGAGTAGAAGCCGCCACGCCCCCAGCCGAGCTGCACCAGCCACGGCCACACGCGCTCGGGCGGCGCGGCGACGGTGATCGCCCGCGTCGCGGTGAGGTCGGACCGCACGAGCAGGCCGTCGCCCGGGAGGTCCACGGCGCGCTCGACCTGCGTCGCACCCCAGTGGAGCGCCCGGTGCCGCACGACCGCGGCCCCCGCGACGACCCCGATCCCGGCCAGCACCCGCCGCGCACGTGTCATGCCCGCCACTCCACCAGCCGGCGGGGCGTCCCACCAGGGCCGTCGGTCCCGGGCTCCCGTGCGCCGCTGCGGCCTGCCACCGGCGTGGCAGGTGGACCCCGTCCGCCCCGGCCCGCCGAGCACGATGGAGGCGGCCGCACGCGCCCGACCGCCCCGACGGCGCCCGTGACGCGGCCGGCCACGCCACCCGCGACCAGCCCCCGGAGCGCCCGTGCCCTCGTCCCCCGTCACTGCGACCTCCGCCGGTGCGGCACCGCCGCCGCCCCCACCCTCGCCGCACGCGCCCGCCGGGCGCCGGGCACGCCACGTCCCCGACCCCCGGCGCGGACCGGGCGTGGTGCTCGCGGTCGCGGGGATCGCGTTGGCGCTCCTGGCCGGTGCGGCCGTCGGCGTCCGGGTGCTCGGCCGCCCCCCGGTCCTCGGGACCGGCCCGACGACGGCCAACGGCTGGCCCGCGATCGGCGAGGCGCACGACCGCCGGCTGACGCCGTTCGCCTGGGTCACGGGACGCGTGCGCGCCGGCGACGTCGACGTCGTCCTCATCCACGTGGCGGACCGCTTCAACGGCGAGGTGGAGCCGATCGACCGCGCGACCTCGTGGGGCTGGGCGGCCGGGGAGCAGCGCGAGGACGGCGACCCGCTGTCCAACCACGCCTCGGGCACGGCGGTCGACTTCAACGCGACGGCGCACCCGGAGGGCGAGTCCGGCACGTTCACCGCGGCCCAGGTCGCCACGGTGCGGGACATCCTCGCCGAGTTCGCGCCGGTGGTGGCGTGGGGTGGCGACTTCGACCGGCCCGACGAGATGCACTTCGAGATCGTCGGCACGCCGCAGGAGGTCGCCGCGGTCGCCGAGCGCCTCATGGCAGCGCGGCCCTGATCGACCCTCCGCCGGGGCCCGGACGCGCCGAGGGCCCCGCAGCACGCGACTGCGGGGCCCCCGGCGGGTGCGACGGTGACGTCAGGCGATGCGGCCCGCGGCCTCGTCGCCGATCTTGTGCACGACGACCGTGTTGGTCGACCCGACCACGCCGACCGGGGTGCCGGCGACGACGACGACGTAGTCGCCGACCTCGGCCAGGCCCTGGGCGCGCAGGGTGGACTCGACCTGCTGGACCATCGCGTCGGTGTGCTCGACCTGCGGGACCTCGTAGGTCTGCACGCCCCAGCTCAGCGAGAGGATGTTGCGCACCGCGGCCTTCGGGGTGAAGGCGAGCAGCGGGATCGGCGAGCGCAGGCGCGACATGCGGCGCGCCGAGTCACCGGACTGCGTGAACGTGACGAGGTACTTCACGCCGAGCGTCTCGCCGATCTCGGCCGCCGCGCGGGTGATGGCGCCACCGCGGGTGTGCGGGGTCGAGCCGAGCGGGGCGATGCGCTCCCGGCCGAGCTCCTCGGTCGCCTCGATGATCCGGGCCATGGTGCGGACCGTCTCGATCGGGTACTCGCCGACGCTGGTCTCGCCGGACAGCATGACCGCGTCCGCGCCGTCGAGCACCGCGTTGGCGCAGTCCGAGGTCTCGGCGCGCGTCGGGCGCGGGTTGTTCGTCATCGACTCGAGCACCTGCGTGGCGACGATGACCGGCTTCGCGTTGCGGCGGGCCAGCTCGACGGCGCGCTTCTGGACCAGCGGGACCTGCTCCAGCGGGAGCTCCACGCCGAGGTCGCCGCGGGCGACCATGATGCCGTCGAACGCGTCGACGATCTCGGCCAGGTTCTCGACGGCCTGCGGCTTCTCGACCTTGGCGATGACCGGGACGACCCGGCCCTCCTCCTCCATGATCCGGCGCACGTCGTCGTAGTCGGCGGCGTTGCGGACGAAGGACAGGGCGATGATGTCGGCGCCGGTGCGCAGAGCCCAGCGCAGGTCCTCCTCGTCCTTCTCGCTCATCGCGGGGACGGAGACGGCGACGCCCGGCAGGTTGATGCCCTTGTTGTTGGAGACCGGGCCGCCGACCTCGACGCGGGTGACCACGCGCGGGCCCTCGACGGCGGTGACGCGCACCAGCACGCGGCCGTCGTCGATGAGCAGCGGGTCGCCGACGCGGGCGTCGTCCGCGAGGCCCTTGTGGGTCGTGGAGACGAGCTCCTTGGTGCCCGGCACGTCCTCGGTGGTGATCGTGAAGACGTCACCCTCGGCGAGCTCGTGCTTGCCCTCGACGAAGCGGCCGAGGCGGATCTTCGGGCCCTGCAGGTCGACCAGGACGGCCACCGACCGGCCCGACGCCTTCGCGGCGGCGCGCACGTTGTCGTACACGCGCTTGTGCACCTCGGTGTCGCCGTGGCTGCGGTTCAGCCGCGCGACGTCCATGCCGGCGTCCACCAGGGCCTGGATCTGCTCGGCGGACTCCGTGGCGGGGCCGATGGTGCAGACGATCTTCGCTCTACGCATGGGGAAAGCCTAGGCCTTTCGTGGATGGCGGTTCGGACCGAACGTCCTGCTGGGCACGGAGCGGCCCGGACGTACGCGGGTGGTGGGTCACGGCCGCATCGCAGCCGTGCTCGCGGTCACCGGAGCGGGCAGCGCGGTACTGCCGGACAGGTAGGAGTCTACGGCCGCCGCAGCGGCACGGCCCTCAGCCACGGCCCACACCACGAGGGACTGCCCGCGGCCTGCGTCACCGGCGACGTAGACACCCGGGACCTTGGTCCTGAAGTCGTCGCGGCGCTCGACCGTCCCCCGCGGGCCGGTCGCGAGGCCGAGCTGCTCCAGGAGCGGCCCCTGCTCCGGCCCGGTGAAGCCGAGGGCGAGCAGCACCAGCTGGGCCGGGACCTCCCGCTCCGTGCCGGGCACGGGCACCGGGCGGCCGTCCTCGAGGCGGACCTCGGCGAGACGCAGCGCCCGCACGTGCCCGGCGTCGTCCCCGAGCAGCGCCGTGGTCGCGGCGGCGAACTCCCGCTCGCCGCCCTCCTCGTGCGCCGACGACACCTTGAACAGCACCGGCCACAGCGGCCACGGCTGCTCGGGCGAGCGCTCGGCGGGCGGGGCGGGCATGATCTCGAGCTGCGTGACCGACCGGGCGCCCTGACGCAGCGCCGTGCCGAGGCAGTCCGCGCCGGTGTCGCCGCCGCCCACGACCACGACGTCGAGCCCGGTCGCGAGCACCTGGCCGGGCGCGGGCAGGCCGACCGCGGCCCGGTTGGCGGGCACCAGGTAGTCCATCGCGGGCAGCACGCCGGCCAGGTCGCGCCCCGGCACCGGCAGGTCGCGCGGGACGGTGGACCCGACGCACAGCAGCACGGCGTCGTACCGGTCCCGCAGCTCCTCGCCGGAGACGTCGGCGCCGACCTCGACGCCGCACCGGAACCGGGTCCCCTCGGCGGTCATCTGGGCGATGCGCCGGTCCAGCACGGCCTTCTCGAGCTTGTACTCGGGGATGCCGTACCGCAGCAGGCCGCCGGGCGCGTCCGCGCGCTCGTACACCGCCACCGTGTGCCCGGCGCGCGTGAGCTGCTGCGCCGCGGCCAGGCCGGCGGGGCCCGAGCCGACGACGGCCACGGTCTGGCCGGTGAGCCACTGCGGCACCTGCGGCTCCACGAGCCCGCGGGCGAAGCCCTCCTCGGCGATCGCCAGCTCGATCTCGCGGATCGTCACCGCCTCCTGGTTGAGGCCCAGCACGCAGGACGCCTCGCACAGCGCCGGGCACACCCGCCCGGTGATCTCCGGGAAGCTGTTCGTCGCGTGCATCCGCTCGACGGCGTCGCCCCACTGGCCCCGCCACACCAGGTCGTTCCACTCCGGCATGAGGTTGCCGAGCGGGCACGCGTGGTGGCAGAACGGGACGCCGCAGTCCATGCACCGCGACGACTGCCGGTGCAGCCGCTCCAGGTCCTCCGGGTGGCCGGCGCGGTGCGCGTGGACCTCGCGCCAGTCCAGGAGCCGCAGCGCCACGGGACGGTTCGCGGGCAGCTCGCGCGAGCGGTGGGCGAGGAAGCCCCGGGGGTCGGCCATGGTGCCCGAACCTACGGCTCCGCGCGGGCCCCGGACTGGACCGAACGTCCCGCCTCCCGGCCCGACCCGTGGACCGTGCCGTCCCGCATCACGGACGCGGCGGGTCGCGCGACCGCGACCGCGACGCCGTCGTGGCCGGGCCGCACCCGCACGCGCGGCCCGGACACGACGGTGCCCGGGCGGGTCACCCCGCCCGGGCACCGTCGGCACCGTCTCAGGCGCGCAGCGCGACCGTCCCCGCCGTCACCGGCGCGGGCAGCTCGGTCGACCCGCCGAGGTAGGTGTCGACCGCAGCGGCGGCGGCGCGGCCCTCGGCGATCGCCCACACGATGAGCGACTGGCCGCGGCCCGCGTCGCCGGCCACGAACACGCCGGGCACGGACGTCGCGAAGTCGTCCGTGCGCGCCACCGTGCCGCGCGCGGTGAGGTCGACGCCGGCCTGCTCGACGAGCTCCTGCGTCTCCGGGCCCGTGAAGCCCATGGCGATGAGCACCAGGTCCGCCGGCACGTCGCGCTCCGTCCCCGGGGTGGGGACGCGGCGGCCGTCGGGCAGGTACTCGGTCGTCGCGAGCCGCAGGTGCGTGACCCGGCCCTCGTCGTCGCCGACGAACGCCACGGTCGACGCCAGGTACGCGCGCTCGCCGCCCTCCTCGTGCGAGGACGACACCTCGAACAGCACCGGGTCGGTCGGCCACGGCTGGTTCGCCGGGCGCTCCACCGGGGGCTGCTTGCCGATGGCCAGGGTCGTGACCGACGCGGCGCCCTGCCGCAGCGCGGTGCCGACGCAGTCGGACCCGGTGTCGCCGCCGCCGATGACCACCACGTGCTTGCCGCGCGCGTCGATCGGGTCCGGCACAGCCTTGCCCGCCACCTGGGCGTTCGAGCGGTGCAGGTACTCCATCGCCGGGTGGATGCCCGCCAGCTCGCGGCCCGGCAGCGGCAGCTCGCGCGGCACGGTCGCGCCGGTGGCGACCACCACGGCGTCGTACCGGGCACGCAGCTGCTCCCAGGTGATGTCGCGGCCGATCGCCACGTTCGGGCGGAAGCGGGTGCCCTCCGCCGCCATCTGCTCGAGGCGGCGGTCGATGTGCCGCTTCTCGAGCTTGAAGTCCGGCACGCCGTACCGCAGCAGACCGCCGATCGCGTCGTCCCGCTCGTACACCGCCACGGTGTGCCCGGCGCGCGTCAGCTGCTGGGCGGCCGCCAGACCGGCGGGGCCGGAGCCCACGACGGCGACGGTGTGCCCGGACAGGCGCTGCGGCACCTGCGGCTGCACGAGCCCGCGGTCGAAGGCCTCGTCGATGATCGAGACCTCGATGTTCTTGATCGTCACCGCGGGCTGGTTGATCCCCAGCACGCACGCCGACTCGCACGGGGCCGGGCAGATCCGGCCCGTGAACTCCGGGAAGTTGTTCGTCGCGTGCAGGCGCTCGATCGCGTCGCCCCACTGGCCGCGCCACACGAGGTCGTTCCACTCGGGGATGAGGTTCCCGAGCGGGCAGCCGTTGTGGCAGAACGGCACGCCGCAGTCCATGCAGCGCCCGGCCTGCCGGTGCAGCAGGGTCGCGGACTGCGGGTCGTCGGCGACGCTGCGGTGCTCGTGCACCTCGCGCCAGTCCATGAGCCGCAGGGGCACCGGACGGTTGGCGGGCAGCTCGCGCTCCCGCACCTTCAGAAACCCACGGGGGTCAGCCACGTGCCACCTCCAGGATGCCCTCCCACACGCCGGGGGCGCTCGGGTCCAGCCCGTCCGCCTCGGCCTTCGCCAGTGCCGCGCGCACGCGGGCGTACTCGGTCGGCTGCACCCGGGTGAACCGGGCGCGCGCCGTGCCGCCGTCGCCGGACCAGTCGGCGAGCAGCTCCGCCGCGACCCGCGAGCCCGTCTCGTCCGCGTGCCGCCGCAGCAGCGCCAGCACGACCTGCGCGTCCTCGTCGTCGAGCGGCGCCAGGCCGAGCTCGCCCGAGGCGACACCCTGCACGTTGACGCGCTCCGACTTGAGGTCCAGCACGTACGCCGTGCCGCCGGACATGCCGGCCGCGAAGTTGCGCCCCGTCCGTCCGAGCACCACGACGGTGCCGCCGGTCATGTACTCGCAGCCGTGGTCCCCCACGCCCTCGACGACCAGCGTCGCGCCGGAGTTCCGCACGCCGAACCGCTCGCCGACCACGCCCCGGAGGAACAGCTCGCCCGAGGTCGCGCCGTAGCCGATGACGTTGCCGGCGATGACGTTGTGCTCGCCGCTGAGGACGGCGTTGCGGTCGGGCCGCACGACGACCCGGCCGCCCGACAGGCCCTTGCCGACGTAGTCGTTCGCGTCGCCCTCGAGCCGCAGCGTGATGCCGCGCGGCAGGAACGCCCCGAACGACTGCCCTGCCGAGCCCGTCAGCACGACCTCGATCGTGTCGTCCGGCAGGCCCTCGCCGCCGTAGCGCCGCGTGACCTCGTGGCCGAGCATCGTGCCGACCGTCCGGTTGACGTTGCGCACCGGCAGCTCGATGCGCACCGGGCGGGCGTCCTCCAGGGCCGGCCCCGCCATCGCGATGAACTGGTTGTCCAGGGCGCGGTCCAGGCCGTGGTCCTGGTCGTGCACGTGGTGCAGCGACGACCCCGGGACGGGCTCCGGCTGCGCGAGCACGGGCGCGAGGTCCAGGCCCTGCGCCTTCCAGTGGTCCACGGCCTTGCGGGTGTCGAGCAGCTCGACGTGGCCGACGGCCTCCTCGATGCTGCGGAACCCGAGCCCGGCCAGGATCTCCCGGACCTCCTGGGCGATGAACTCGAAGAACGTGACGACGAACTCCGGCTTGCCGGTGAACCGGGAGCGCAGCTCCGGGTTCTGCGTCGCGACGCCCACCGGGCAGGTGTCCTGGTGGCAGACGCGCATCATGATGCAGCCCGAGACCACGAGCGGCGCGGTCGCGAAGCCGAACTCCTCCGCGCCGAGCAGCGCGCCGATGACGACGTCCCGGCCCGTCTTGAGCTGGCCGTCGACCTGCACGACCACCCGGTCGCGCAGGTTGTTGAGCACGAGCGTCTGCTGGGTCTCGGCCAGGCCGATCTCCCAGGGCGTGCCGGCGTGCTTGAGGCTCGTCAGCGGCGAGGCGCCGGTGCCGCCGTCGTGGCCCGAGATGAGCACGACGTCGGAGTGCGCCTTGGCCACGCCCGCCGCCACGGTGCCGACGCCGAACTCGCTGACGAGCTTGGTGTGGATCCGCGCCCGCGGGTTCGCGTTCTTGGCGTCGTGGATGAGCTGCGCCAGGTCCTCGATCGAGTAGATGTCGTGGTGCGGCGGCGGCGAGATCAGGCCGACGCCCGGCGTCGAGTGCCGGGTCCGCGCGACCCACGGGTACACCTTCGGGCCGGGCAGCTGGCCGCCCTCGCCCGGCTTGGCGCCCTGGGCGAGCTTGATCTGGATGTCGTCCGCGAACGTCAGGTACTCCGACGTCACGCCGAACCGGCCCGACGCGATCTGCTTGATCGCGGAGCGGCGCTCCGGGTCGTGCAGGCGCTCCGGGTCCTCGCCGCCCTCGCCGGTGTTCGACTTGGCGCCGAGCCGGTTCATCGCGATCGCGAGGGTCTCGTGGGCCTCCATCGAGATGGAGCCGTAGGACATCGCACCCGTGCTGAACCGCTTGACGATCTCGCTGACCGGCTCGACCTCGTCGACCGGGACCGGCGGGCGCTCGCCGTCCTTGAGCTCGAGCAGCCCGCGCAGCGTCATGAGCCGCTGCGACTGCTCGTTCACGCGGTGGGTGTACGACCGGAACACGTCCATCTGCCGCGTGCGGGTGGAGTGCTGCAGCCGGAACACGGTCTCCGGGTCGAACAGGTGGTCCTCGCCGTCGCGGCGCCACTGGTACTCGCCGCCGGTCGCCAGCCGGCGGTGGGCCAGCCGGTTGCCGTTCGCCGGGTACGCGTCGGCGTGCCGCGCGGCGACCTCGGCCGCGATGACGTCCAGGCCGATGCCGCCGAGCCGGCTGGTGGTGCCGGTGAAGTACCGGTCGACCAGCGCGTGCGACAGGCCGATCGCCTCGAACACCTGCGCCCCGCGGTAGGACGCGATGGTCGAGATGCCCATCTTCGACATGACCTTCAGGACGCCCTTGCCGAGCGCCTTGATGAGGTTCTTCACCGCCTGCTCGGGGCTCACGCCCGGCAGGTAGCCGTTCGCCGCGAGGTCCTCGACGGACTCCATGGCCAGGTACGGGTTGACCGCCGCCGCGCCGTAGCCGATCAGCAGCGCGACGTGGTGCACCTCGCGGACGTCACCGGCCTCGACGACCAGCGACACCTGGGTGCGGGTGTGCCGGCGCAGCAGGTGGTGGTGCACCGCGGACAGCAGCAGCAGCGACGGGATCGGCGCGCGGTCGGCGTCGGAGTCGCGGTCGGACAGCACCAGGAAGCTCACGCCGTCGGCGATCGCCTGGTCGCACTCCGCGAAGATCTCCTCGAGGCGCTGCTCGAGCGCCTCGCCACCGCCGGAGGCCGCGTACAGGCCGCGCACGATCGTCGCGCGGAAGATCCCGGCCATCGCCGGGTCCTTGTCGATCTTGACGATCTTCGCCAGGCCGTCGTTGTCGAGCACCGGGAACGGCAGCACGAGCTTGCGGGCGTGCAGCGGGGTGTCCTCGAGCAGGTTCGGCTCCGGGCCGATCGCCCCGCCGATGGAGGTCACCAGCTCCTCGCGGATCGCGTCCAGCGGCGGGTTCGTCACCTGCGCGAACATCTGCGTGAAGTAGTCGAACAGCATGCGCGGCCGCTGCGACAGGACCGCGACGGGGGTGTCGGAGCCCATCGCGCCCAGCGGCTCGGCGCCCGTGGCGCCCATGGGCGTGAGGAGGATCTTCAGCTCCTCCTCCGTGTACCCGAACGTGCGCTGGCGCCGGCGGACGGAGGCCGACGAGTGCGCGATGTGCTCCCGCTCCGGCAGCTGCTCCAGGTAGACGGAGTTCTCGCGGACCCACTCGGCGTACGGGCGCTGGGCGGCGAGCTGGGCCTTGATCTCCTCGTCCTCGACGATCCGGCCCTGGCCGGTGTCGACGAGGAACATGCGCCCCGGCTCCAGCCGGCCCTTGCGCACGACGGTCGCCGGGTCGAGGTCCAGGACGCCGGCCTCCGACGCCATGACGACGAGCCCGTCCTCGGTGACCCAGAACCGCCCCGGGCGCAGGCCGTTGCGGTCCTGCACGGAGCCGATCAGCGTGCCGTCCGTGAACGTCATCGCCGCCGGGCCGTCCCACGGCTCCATGAGGCTCGCGTGGTACTCGTAGAACGCGCGGCGCGCGGGATCCATCTGGGCGTGGTTCTCCCACGCCTCCGGGATCATCATCATGATCGCGTGCGGCAGCGACCGGCCGGCCAGGTGCAGCAGCTCGAGCACCTCGTCGAACGAGCCGGAGTCCGACCCGCCCGGCGTGCACACGGGCAGCAGCGGCGTCAGGTCGCCCAGCAGCTCGGAGCGCAGCATCCCCTCGCGGGCGGCCACCCAGTTGCGGTTGCCGCGCACGGTGTTGATCTCGCCGTTGTGGGCGACCATCCGGAACGGCTGCGCCAGCGGCCACGACGGGAACGTGTTGGTGGAGAACCGCGAGTGGACCAGCGCGAGCTCGGAGGCGTACCGCGGGTCCGACAGGTCGGCGAAGAACGGCTCGAGCTGCCCGGTGGTGAGCATGCCCTTGTAGGTGAGCGTGCGGGCGGACAGCGACGCGAAGTAGACGCCCAGCTCGCGCTCGGCGCGCTTGCGGAGCCGGAACGCCCGGCGGTCCAGGTCGATGCCCGCGAGCTCGCGCGACGGGTCCGCCACGACGAGCTGGCGGAACACCGGCATAGCGGCACGGGCGGTCGGGCCGACGAGGTCCGCCGTCACCTGCACGTCGCGCCACGCGAGCACGTCGAGCTTCTCCTCCGCCGCGATCGCCTCGACGGCGCGCACCGCGACGGTCCGCTCCTCGTCGTCCTGCGGCAGGTACGCCATGCCGATCGCGTAGCGGCCGGCGGGCGGCAGCTCGGCGTCGACGACGTCGCGCAGGAACGCGTCGGGGATCTGCGTGAGGATGCCGGCGCCGTCGCCGCTGTTCTCCTCCGCGCCCACCGCACCGCGGTGGTCGAGGTTGAGCAGCGCGGTCAGCCCGGCGTCCACGATGTCGCGGCCGGGGGTGCCGCGCAGCGTCGCGACGAACGCGAACCCGCACGCGTCGTGCTCGGCGGCCGGGTCGTACAGACCCGGACGCGGCACGGCGGGGGAAGCACCGAGACGCAGTGGCGACGCGGCCATCAGCACCGTCCTCACGACCCGTGGGGGCCAGATAGAGCTTGGGGGGCTGGGACGTCATCGGCCCGGGCAACAGTGTGGCGACGATACCTGCCGGAAACACAGGCGCTCACATCGCGAGAAAGTGACGTGGGTCACACGGGCTGAGCCGCGGTCAGCGGGCGGTGCCGTGCTCCTCCACATCGGCGTCCTGCGTACCGGATCCGCGCAGGTCGGGTGTGGTCTCGCGTCCAGGATGACGACGTCCGACGACCACGAACGCTACCAGCGCGCCCAGGCCGACGATGATCGACGTCCACACGTTGAGCCGGAACGGGCCGATCATCTCCGCGGGGTCGATGCGCAGCAGCTCGATCCACAGCCGCCCCGTCGTGTAGACCACGACGTACAGCCAGAACACCCGGCCGTGACCGAGCCGGAACCGGCGGTCGAGCCAGATGAGCAGCGCCGCGCCGGCCAGGTTCCACAGCAGCTCGTACAGGAACGTCGGGTGGAACAGCGTGCCGGGCTCGTAGCCGGCGGGCAGGTGCGCGTCGTCGATCCGCAGGCCCCAGGGCAGCGTCGTCGGGCCGCCGAACAGCTCCTGGTTGAACCAGTTGCCGAGCCGCCCGATGGCCTGCGCGACCAGGAGGCCGGGAGCCAGCGCGTCCGCGAACACCGGGAACGACACGCCCTGCCGGCGGCAGCCGATGTACGCGCCGACCGCACCCAGCGCGATCGCCCCCCAGATGCCGAGGCCGCCCTCCCAGATCGCGAACGCCTTCCACGGGTCGCCGCCCGCCCCGAAGTAGGCGTCCGGCGAGGAGACCACGTGGTACAGCCGGCCGCCGACGATGCCGAACGGGACCGCCCAGAACGCGATCTCGAGCACCTGGTCGGGGTCGCCGCCACGCTCCCTCCACCGCCGCTGGGTCAGCAGGACGGCCGCGACGATGCCGAGCAGGATCGCCAGGGCGTAGGCGCGCAGCGGCACCGGGCCGAGGTGCCAGACGCCCTGCGACGGGCTCGGGATCGCGGCCGGGAGGGCCGTGGCGAGGCTGAGGATCACGACGCGAGCCTAGGCCACGCCGCCGGGCGGTCGGCAGCGCGTCCGGCAGCGCCCGGCGGCCTCCGGGCGCGCGAGGTCGTCACGTCGGGCCGAGGTCGTCACGTCGGGCCGAGGTCGTCACGTGCACGTGACGACCTCGGCCGGGTGTGACGACCTCGGCGGGCGGCGCGGATCGGCGTTCGGCGCCGGTCGGCGGGCGGCGCGGACGGGCGGCGCGGGTCAGCGGGAGCGGCGGAGGCCGTCGGCCAGGCCGGACGCGACCGCGGCCAGGGCGTCGAGCCCCGCGCGCTCGTCGTCGGCGCCGGCCAGCGCCCGGACGAACGCCGAGCCGACGATGACGCCGTCCGCGTACCGCCCGATGTCCTGCGCCTGCTCCGGCCGGGACACGCCCAGGCCGACGCACACGTGGTCCGCGCCCGCCGCGCGGGTGTCCGCGACGAGCTGCTCCGCGCGGGCGCCGACCGTGGTCCGCTCCCCCGTCACGCCCATCGTGGACGCCGCGTACACGAACCCGCGCGACGCCGCGGCCGTCATCGCCAGGCGCTCGGGCGTGGACGACGGCGCGACGAGGAACACCCGGTCGAGGTCGTGCTCGCGCGAGGCGGCGATCCAGTCCTGACCCTCGTCGGGGATGAGGTCCGGCGTGATGAGCCCGGCCCCGCCGGCCGACGCGAGGTCGCGGGCGAGCGCGTCGACGCCGTAGCGCAGCACCGGGTTCCAGTACGTCATGACGAGCACGGGCGCGCCGGTGGCCGCGATCTGCTCGACGGCACCGAGGACGTCGCGCACCCGGGTGCCGCCGGCCAGCGCGTGGTCGACGGCGTGCTGGATGACGGGCCCGTCCATCACGGGGTCGGAGTACGGCAGGCCGAGCTCGACCACGTCGACGCCGGCCTCCACCATCGTGCGGGCGGCGGCGACGGAACCCGCCACGCTCGGGAAGCCGAGCGGCAGGTACCCGACGAGCGCGGCCCGCCCCTCGGCCTTCACGCGGTCCAGCGTCGCGGCCGTCCGCGAGGTCGTCGCCACGTCGCTCACAGCTGCTCTCCCTCGTCCGCCTGCACGACCGGCTTGTCCTCCAGCAGGTCGAACCACGCCGCCGCGGTCGCCACGTCCTTGTCGCCGCGCCCCGAGAGGTTCACCAGCAGGACGGGCTCGCGGCCGTCGGGCGTCTCCCAGCCCGCGACCTCCCGGCCGAGCTGGATCGCGCCCGCGAGGGCGTGCGCCGACTCGATCGCCGGGATGATGCCCTCGGTGCGGCACAGGAGCTGGAAGGCGTCCATCGCCTCGGCGTCGGTGACGGGCCGGTACTGCGCCCGGCCGATGTCGTGCAGCCACGCGTGCTCGGGACCGACGCTCGGGTAGTCCAGGCCCGCCGAGACCGAGTGGCTGGGCAGCGTCTGGCCGTCGTCGTCCTGGAGCAGGTACGACCTGGTGCCCTGGAGCACGCCCGGCGAGCCGCCGCTGAACCGGGACGCGTGACGCCCGGACGCGATGCCCTCGCCACCGGCCTCGAAGCCGAACAGCCGCACCGACGGGTCGTCGAGGAACGCGTTGAAGATGCCCATCGCGTTGGACCCGCCGCCCACGCAGGCCGCCACGGCGTCGGGCAGCCGGCCGATCTCCTCGGCGAGCTGGGCCTTCGCCTCCTCGCCGATGATCTTGTGGAAGTCGCGGACCATCTCGGGGAACGGGTGCGGGCCCGTCACGGTGCCGAGCAGGTAGTGCGTCGTCTCGACGTTCGCCACCCAGTCGCGCAGGGCCTCGTTGATCGCGTCCTTCAGGGTGCGCGACCCGATGGTCACCGGGACGACGGTCGCGCCGAGCAGCCGCATCCGGGCGACGTTGAGCGCCTGGCGCTGCGTGTCCTCCTCGCCCATGTAGACGACGCACTCGAGGTCGAGCAGCGCCGCCGCGGTGGCCGTGGCCACACCGTGCTGGCCCGCGCCGGTCTCCGCGATCACGCGCGTCTTGCCCATGCGCTTCACGAGCAGCGCCTGGCCGAGCACGTTGTTGATCTTGTGCGAGCCGGTGTGGTTGAGGTCCTCGCGCTTGAGGAACACCCGCACGCCCGGGGCGACGTGCTCCGCGAACCGCCTGACCTCGGTGAGCGGGCTCGGCCGCCCGGTGTACGTGCGGTGCAGCCGGGCGAGCTCCGCGCCGAACGACGGGTCCGCCAGCGCCTTGTGGAACTCCGTGTCGAGCTCGTCGAGCGCCGCGACCAGCGCCTCCGGGACGAACCGGCCACCGAAGTCACCGAAGTACGGGCCCGTGTGGGTGCCGAGCGGCCCCCCGGGCGTCTCCCCCACCAGGGGGACCTGCGGACCCTGCCGACCCGTGGTCACTCGCTGCTCCTCGCTGCCGTGCTGCTGGTGCGTGTCACTGCCGGACGGCGCGCAGCGACGGGTGCGCGCCCGCCGCCACGAGGTCCGCGACCGACTGCCGCGGCGCGTCGTCCGTGACGAGCGCCTCGCCCACGAGCACCGCGTCGGCGCCCGCCCGGGCGTAGTCCATGACGTCGTGCGGTCCCCGCACGCCCGACTCCGCCACCTTGACGACGTCCGCCGGGATGGCCGGCGCGACGCGGGCGAACGTGCCGCGGTCCACGTCGAGCGTCTTGAGGTTCCGGGCGTTCACGCCGACGACGCGGGCGCCCGCGTCCACCGCGCGCAGCACCTCCTCGGTGTCGTGCACCTCGACCAGGGCGGTCATGCCGAGGGAGTGCACGCGCTCCACGAGGGAGGTCAGGACGGTCTGCTCGAGCGCCGCCACGATGAGCAGCACCAGGTCGGCGCCGTGCGCCCGCGCCTCCCACACCTGGTACGGCGTGACGACGAAGTCCTTGCGCAGCACCGGGATGTCCACCGCGGCGCGCACGTGGTCGAGGTCGGCCAGGCTGCCGTTGAACCGGCGCTGCTCGGTGAGCACCGAGATGACGGTCGCGCCGCCCTTCTCGTACTCGGCGGCGAGCGCGGCGGGGTCGGTGATCGTCGCGAGGGCGCCCTTGCTCGGGCTGGACCGCTTGACCTCGGCGATCACCGTGACGGCGTCGTCGAGCCGCAGCCGCGAGACGCAGTCCTTGGCACCCGGCACGCGGGCGGCGCGCTCCTTGAGCACGGCCAGCGGCGTCGCGGCCTCACGCACGGCGAGGTCCTCGCGGACGCCCGCCACGATGTCGTCCAGCACGGTGCCCATCGGTCCTCATCTCCCCCGAGTCCGCGGCTGCCCGCCGCGCGGTGCCGCCCTCGCCATCGTAGGGGGCGCCGGGCACAGGGCCCGACCACGGCCCAGTCGGTGGGACGCGACGCGACCGCCGCCGTCCGCGCAGGAGCAGGTCAGGGGGCCAGCCAGGGCGCCAGCGCCGGCACGTTGCGGGCCACCCAGTAGACGACCAGCAGGACGAGCAGGGCGTTGACGGTCCACCCGGGCAGCAGGCGCGACTTGGGGGTCCCCCGCGCCGAGCGGCGGGTCCACGCGAGCCAGCTCGCGACGAGGAACGGCAGGGCCACGACGAGCAGCGGGTTCATGCCCCACGCGCCCGCGACGTCGAGCTGCGTGAGGTCGTGCAGCGCCCGCAGCGAGCCGCACCCCGGGCAGTAGAGCCCGGTCAGCATGAGGAACGGGCAGGTCGGGTAGTGGCCCGGGCGGTTCGGGTCGACCGTCGCCAGCACCGCCAGGGCCGCGCCCGCCGCACCGGCCACGAGCAGCGGCCCCGACGCCACGCGCCGCAGCGCGCCGCCCTGGGGCGACGTGCTGCGGCGCGGGTCGGCGTGCGCCGACCCGACGGCGTCGGGAAGCTGCCGGTCGGTGACCACGGTGGCTCAGTACGACGAGGTGAAGTCCGTGCTGAGGACGCCGGCGAAGATCAGGATCCCGTACAGGATCGTGAACACCAGGCCTGCGACGACGCTCCAGATCGCCCACTGCTTGGCCTTGCGGGCGGACTCCAGCGCTCCGGCCTGGTCACCGGCGTTCCACTTCGTGTTGACCTGCGAGGCGAAGACGATCGACACGATGCCCAGCGGGATGCAGCACAGCACCGTCGCGAGGATCGAGAAGACGAGGTAGTTCTGCGGCGGTGCGGCGTAGCCCTGCTGCCCGTAGCCCGCGGGCTGGCCGTACGCGCCGGGCTGGCCGTAGCCGCCCGCCGGGTCGCTGGACGAGTACTGGCCGTACTGCGGGATGCCGCCGGGCGTGCCGCCGGGCTGCTGGCCGGAGCCGTCGCCCTCGGGGTGGGAGTACGGGTCCTGCGGCTGGTTGGGCGTCGACATGGCGCTCCTGTCGTGGTGGTCCGTCGGTGGATCGTTCGCGTCTGCGCAGATGAGCGCTCTCAGCGGCCCCTCAGGTGTACCGGAGCCGGGGGCCGCCGTCCAGCGGTGGGATCCCCGTGCGCCCAGGTTCAGCCGGACGGCTCCGACCGGCGCGACGCGTCAGTGCCCGCCGGTGCGGCGCTGCTTCTCCAGCGTGTGCCGGCCGCCCTGGCCGTAGCCCGCGACCTGCAGGACCTTGCCGACCACGACGCCGCCGAGCGCGACGCCCATACCGACCCAGAACAGCCAGACCTGCCCGACGATCATGCCGAGCGCGGCGGCCACGGCGCCGACGAGCACGATGACGGTGGTCGTCCACGCGGCCGTGGTGTGGCCGTGGTTCGTGGGGGGCGCCGACGGCGGCAGCCGCAGCGTCTCGGAACCCGGGGACTGCGGGGCACCGGTCACGACACCGGGGGAACGGACCGACTGCTCGACCATCGTGGCAACACACCTTTCATGACGTGGTGTCGTCACCCTAGCGGACGCGCGGGCGCCGCTCAGGTCGGGTCGTCGCCCCGGCTCAGCGCGTCCCAGGTGCTGCGCTCGTCCGCGGTCGGCGCGCCGTCCGTGCCCGCGGCGGCGACGGGACGGGAGGTCCCGGCGCCCGGGGTGCCGGCCTCGACGGCACCGCCCCCACCGCCGGCCCGTGCGGCGCGCTCGTGACGGTCGGACGGTGCCGCCCACCGGCCCGACGCGACGGCGAGCCACGCCGCGCCGGCGACGGCGAGCAGCCCCACGGCGGCGGCGACGACGGGCCAGGCGCCCACGACGGCCTCGCCCGCCAGGGTCGCCACGCCCGTCGCGTCGGCCGCGGCCCGCTCCGCCACCGACCGGGCCCCGCTGCGTGCCGCCAGCGCCGAGGCGGTGACGAGCACGCCGGCGGCGGCCACGACCGCGACGACCACCCAGCGCCCCACCCGGCCGACGAGCCCCACCGCACCGGCCGCGGCGAGCAGCACCAGCGCGCCGGCGACGATCCCCGGCGCAGCGGCCGAGCCGCGCACGGTGACCGCGACCGGCTCACCGAGCGCGTCGGCCCCCTCGGCCGTCACCCACGCGGGCAGCGTCACGACCCCGGCCAGCCCGGCGAGCACCAGCAGCGCGAGCACCGCCCGGCCACGACCGGCGGCGGCGCGCCGCCGGGGCGCCGCCCCTGCCGCGGCGTCCTCAGCCGCCATGCCGTCCCGCCCCGCGCAGGCGCGACGCGATCTGCACCGCCCGGACGGCGGCCGCCGCCTTGTCGCGCGACTCCCGGTACTCGGTCTCCGGCACCGAGTCGGCGACGATGCCCGCGCCCGCCTGCACGCTGGCGCGGCCGTCGCGGATGAGCGCCGTCCGGATCGCGATGGCCATGTCCATGTCGCCGGCCAGGTCGAAGTAGCCGACCGTGCCGCCGTAGATCCCGCGGCGCGCCGGCTCGATCTCGTCGATCAGGGCGATCGCCCGCGGCTTCGGGGCCCCCGAGAGCGTCCCGGCCGGGAACGTCGCGGTCAGCGCGCCCAGCGCCGTCGCGCCGGCACGCAGCCGCCCGACGACCGTCGAGCAGATGTGCATGATGTGGCTGAAGCGGCGGACCTCCATGAACTCCACCACCTCGACGGTCGCGGGCTCGCACACCTTGACCAGGTCGTTGCGCGCCAGGTCGACGAGCATGAGGTGCTCCGCGCGCTCCTTCGGGTCCGCGAGCAGCGCGTCGTGCAGCTCCCGGTCCTCCTCCGGGGTGGCCCCGCGCGGCCGGGACCCGGCGATGGGGAACGTCGTGACGTGCCCCTCGGTGACCTTCACCAGCGTCTCCGGGCTCGACCCGACCACCGCGAAGTCGCGGCCGTGGGCGTCCTGGAGCTGGAGGTAGTACATGTACGGGCTCGGGTTCACCGTGCGCAGCACGCGGTACACGTCGAGCGGGTCGGCGGGGCAGTCGAGGTCGAGGCGCTGGGACAGCACGACCTGGAACACCTCGCCGTCGCGGATCGCCTCCTTGCCGGTGAGGACGGCCCGCTCGTACTCCTCGGCGGTGGAGCGGAACTCGAGCTCCGGCACCGGTGCGTCCCCGAGCTCAGCCGCCGCGGGCGCCGCGGGACGCAGCAGGGCCTCCTGCATCGCGTCGAGCCGCGCCACCGCGTCGGCGTGCGCCTCGTCCACGCGCTCGTCGGTGCCGTCGAAGTTGATCGCGTTCGCGATCAGCCACACGGAGCCGTCCCGGTGGTCGGTGACCGCGAGGTCGGTGGCCAGGCACAGGGTGAGCTCGGGCACGCCGAGCTCGTCCGGAGCCGCGGCCGGCAGCGTCGGCTCCCAGTGCCGCACCACGTCCCACCCGAGCGCGCCGACGAGACCGCCCGTCAGCGGGGGCAGCCCCGGCACGGCGGGCGTGCGCAGCACCTCGAGCGTGCCGCCGAGCACCTCCAGCGGGTCCCCGTCGGTCGGCACGCCCGCAGGCACGTCACCGGTCCACACCGCGCGGCCGTCGCGGACGCTGAGCGTCGCCCGGGACCGCACGCCGACGAACGACCAGCGCGACCAGGTGCCGTCCTGCTCCGCCGACTCCAGCACGAACGTGCCCGGCCGGCCGGCCGCGAGCGTGCGGTACAGACCGACCGGCGTGGTGTCGTCGGCCAGCAGCCGGCGCACCACGGGGATGACGCGGCGGTCGGCGGCGCGGGTGCGGAACTCGTCGAGGTGGGGCCACGTGGCGCCCCACGGGACCTCGACGGGCGCCTCGGCCGGCACCGGCGGCGTGCCGGGCGACGTCGGGAGCGGCTGCGCGGCTGCCGGCGCGGTCACGCCGCACCCCCGGCGGTCGCGACCGGGCGCTCCCCCACGACGGCGGCCAGCGGGCCGCCCGCCTCGAAGCACGTCCGTGCCCCCGTGTGGCAGGCCGCGCCGACCTGGTCGACGCGGACCAGCAGGGCGTCGCCGTCGCAGTCCAGCGCGACCGACTTCACGTACTGGGCGTGACCGGACGTGTCGCCCTTGCGCCAGTACTCCTGCCGCGAGCGGCTCCAGAACGTGACGCGGCCGGTCGTGAGCGTCCGGTGCAGCGCCTCGTCGTCCATCCAGCCGACCATGAGGACGTCGCCGGTGTCGTGCTGCTGCACCACGGCGGCGACCAGGCCGGCGGGGTCACGGCTCAGCCGGGCGGCTACGGCGGGGTCGAGCGCGGACGGCCGCGCGGGCGAGCGGGAGCTGTCGGGAGCAGGGTGCTGTGCCACCGGGCGATCCTCCCACGAGCGCGCGGGCGGCGGTCAGCGCGTCTGCGAGACCCACGCCCGGTGCATCGCCGCGTACACGCCGTCCCGGGCCACGAGCTGCTCGTGCGGCCCGACCTCCACGACCTTGCCGGCGTCCACGACCACGACGAGGTCGGCGGCCTCCGCGGTGGACAGCCGGTGCGCGATGGTGATCGTGCTGCGGCCGCTGGTGAGCGAGTCCAGGGCGCGTGCGATGCGGACCTCCGTCGCCGGGTCGACCGCCGAGGTCGCCTCGTCGAGCACCAGCAGGTCGGCGTCCGCCAGGTACGCCCGGGTGAGCGCGACGAGCTGCCGCTCCCCCGCGGACAGCGCCTCGCCGCGCTGCCCGACGGGCGTGTCGAGACCCGACGGCAGCTCCTGCGCCCAGTCGGCGATCCCGAGCTCCTCGAGCGCGGCGCGCAGCTGCGGCTCGGCGGCGGCGCGGTCGGGCGTCGCGCCGTCCGGGCCGGGGCGCAGGCCGTACAGCAGGTTGTCCGCGAGGGTGCTGTCGAACAGGAACCCCTCCTGCGGCACCATCACCACGCGGCGGCGCAGGTGGTCGGTGCTGACGGTGCGCAGGTCGGCGCCGTCGAGCAGCACCGCACCGGACGTCGGGTCCATGAGCCGCGTGACGAGCTTGGCGATCGTCGTCTTGCCCGAGCCCGTCGCCCCGACGACGGCCACCGAGCGGCCCGCGGGCAGGCTCAGGTCGACGTCGTGCAGCACGGGCGGGCCGCCGGGGTACGCGAAGCCGACGCCCCGCAGCTCGACCTGCGCGGGCCCGCGCTGCGACGGGACGCCGCGCGGGCCGGGGTCGGCCACCTGCACGGGCGTGTCGATGATGCCCAGCACGCGCCGCCACCCGGCGACCGCGTTCTGGAGCTCGTTCAGCACCTCGGTGGCCTGCTGCACCGGTCCGGTGAACAGCTGGACGAGGAACAGGAACGCCAGCAGGCGCCCGACGCTCAGGTCGCCGGCCGCGCCCAGCGCGGTGCCCGCCACGACGACGACCGCCAGCACGAGGTTCGCCACCAGCACGCCGGAGGAGAACACGACCGCGACGGTGTTCTGCGCCCGCACCATCGCGTCGCGCGTGGCGTCGATGCGACCGTCGACCGTGCGCTGCACGCGGCGCTGCACCCCGTAGGCGCGGATGGTCTCGGCGCCGACGACGGCCTCCGACACGGCGCCGAGCATGGCTCCGACCCGCTCGCGCACCCGCGTGTAGGCCACGTTCACCCGGCGCTGCAGGGGCCGCAGGGCCAGCGCCAGCGGGCCGAAGCAGAGCCACACGAGCACGGTGAGCTGCCACGAGTACACCGCCATGAGGGCCGTCGCCACCGCGACCTGGAGGGTGGAGACGAGCAGCATGATGCCGCCCCACTGCACGAACATCGAGATCGTGTCGACGTCCGACGTCACGCGGGACACGAGCGAGCCGCGGCGCTCGGTGTTCTGCGTGAGCACCGACAGGTCGTGCACGTGCCGGAACGCCCGGACCCGCAGCTGGGCGAGCCCGGCCTCCGACGCGCGGAACAGGCGCACGTTGACGAGGGCGGAGCAGAGCCCGCCGGCGAGCAGCGCGACCGCGGCGAGGGTGACGAGCGTGACGACCCGACGGACGTCCGGACCGCCCTCGGCGAGGATGCCCGTGTCCATGACCTGCTGCACGGCGACCGGCACGACGACCTTGCCCGCGGCGGCCAGCACCGCGAGCACGAACGTCAGCCACAGCCCCTGCACGAGCTGCGGCGACACCTGCACGCCGCGCCGCAGGGTGCCGAGCACCCCGAGCTGCGCGCCGCCTCCGAGCGCGTCGGCCTGCGGCGCGGTCATCGGACCTCCTCCTCGTCCTGCTCCTCCACCACGAGCAGCTCGGTCTCGAGCTCCTCCTCGGCCTCGAGCTCCGCCTCCAGGGCCTCGGCGCGGCGGGCCGCGCGGCGCTCCGACTCCTGCTCGTACGCGGTCGCCAGCTCCCGGTACCCCGGGTCGCGGGCGAGCAGCTCCGCGTGCGTCCCCCGGTCGACGACCCGGCCGCCCGCGACGTGCACGACCTCGTCCGCCAGCAGCACCGAGGACATCCGGTACGCGACGAGCAGCACCGTCGGGCCGCCCGCCGCGCCCCCGGTGTGCTCCCGCAGCCCCGTGAGGATCCCCTGCTCCACGCGCGGGTCGACGGCCGACGTCGCGTCGTCGAGCACGAGCAGCCGCGGGCGCCGGACCAGCGCCCGCGCGATCGCCAGCCGCTGCCGCTGCCCGCCGGACAGGTTCGACCCGCGCTCGCCGAGCGGGGCGTCGAGCCCGCCCGGGAGGTCCTTGACGACGCCGTCGACCCGCGCGAGCCGCAGGGCCGCCCAGACCTCGTCGTCGCCGGGCGCGTCCGGGTCGTCCGCGTCGCACAGCGTGACGTTGCCGCGCACGGTGTCCTCGAACACGAAGGTCTGCTGGCCGACCAGGACCACCTGCGCCGTGAGGTCGCCGGGCACGAGGTCGCGCACGTCCGTGCCGTCGACCTCCACGGTGCCCGAGGTCGGGTCGGTCAGCCGCGCGACCAGCGACACGAGCGTCGTCTTGCCCGCACCGGTCGGCCCGACCACCGCGACCACGCGCCCGGGCGCCACGTCGAGGTCGACGTCGCGCAGCAGGTCGACCGGCCCGTCCGGCCCCGGCACCCGCACGCCGACCCCGGACATCCGCAGCGACGCGCCCTGCGGCGCCCGCGCGAGGGGGCGCGTCCCGGGGAGCAGCTCGCCCTCGGCGTCGACGACCCGCGCGACGCGGTCGTGGCCGACGAGCGCCCGCGGGAGCTCCCCGAGCACCCACCCGAACGCGCGCACCGGGACGGCCATGAGCGTCAGCAGGTAGGCGGCGGCCACGACGTCCCCGGTCTGCACCGCCCCGGCCGCGACGCGCTGGACGCCCACGAGCAGCACCAGCAGCGTGCCGACGCCGGGCAGCATGTCGATCACCGGGTCGAAGTAGGCCCGGACCACGCCGACGCGGACGTTCGCCGCCCGCAGCCGGTCGGCGCGCTCGGCGAACCGGCGCTCCTCCCGGTCCTCCGTGCCGAGGGACTTCACGAGCAGCGCCGCCTCGAAGCTCTCGTGCGCGATGTCCGCGACCTCGGCCCGCAGCTGCTGCGCGCGCGTCGCGGCCGGCGACATCCGCCGCTGGAACACGAGGTTCGCGAGCACCGCGACCGGCAGCACCACGAGCGCCGCCACCGCCAGCCACACGTCCGTCGCCAGCAGCGCGACGGCCGCGACGCCGATCATCACGACGACACCCAGCGCGAACGGCAGGGGGTTGAACACACCGGTCGCGGCCTCGACGTCCGCCGAGGCGTTCGACAGCAGCTGGCCGGTGGGGTGCTGCCGGTGCCACGTCATGGGCAGGCGCAGGTACTGCCGCGTCACGGCCCGCCGGTGCATGGCCTGCTGGTCGGCGACGCCCATGCCCGCGAAGATCCGCCGGCCGGCGACCGCCGCCGCGAGCGAGACCGCCACCAGCGCGAGCACGCCGCCGGCCAGCCAGATCCGGCCCCGGGCGACGGGGTCGCCGTCGAGCGCCGGCACCACCACGGTGTCCGTCGCCCACCCGAGCACCCGGCTCACCGCGACGGTCAGCGCGCCGAAGGCCGCCGACGTGCTGATGGCCAGCACGTACGTGCGCGGCTGCGACGCGATGCCGCGGCCCATGAGCAGCAGGGAGCGCCGCAGGACCGAGCCGGTGAGCGTCGCCGGGCGGGGCGTGGTGGAGCGGGCAGGCACAGCTCGGCCTCTCGAGAAGGGGTGGTGGGCGGCGAGGTCGATCCTCTCACGCAGCACCGACACCCGGCCCGGGGCGGGACCGGGCGCGGGAACGCCGACGGGCCGGCCACCCGCAGGTGGCCGGCCCGTCGGACCGGTGGCCGGGCTGGACGCCCGGCGGTCGGCTCAGTTGCCGGTGAGCTTCTCGCGCAGCGCGGCGAGCGCCTCGTCCGACGCCAGCGTGCCGGTCGCCTCCTGGGCCGGGGCCGAGGAGTAGGACGACGAACCGCCGGCCGGGGCCGAGGAGGAGGACGACGAGCCCTCCGACGCGGCCTCCGCGTCGGCCTGGACGGCGTCCAGGACCTGCTTGCGGTGCGCCTCCCAGCGCTCGTGGGCCTTGGCGTACTGCGCCTCCCAGGCCTCGCGCTGGGTCTCGTAGCCCTCGAGCCACTCGTTGGTCGCCGGGTCGAAGCCCTCGGGGTACTTGTAGTTCCCCTCCTCGTCGTACTCGGCCGCCATGCCGTACAGCGCGGGGTCGAAGTCCTCGGAGGTCGGGTCGAAGCCCTCGTTCGCCTGCTTGAGCGACAGCGAGATGCGGCGGCGCTCCAGGTCGATGTCGATGACCTTGACGAACACGTCGTCGCCGACCTGCACGACCTGCTCCGGGATCTCGACGTGGCGCACGGCCAGCTCCGAGATGTGCACCAGGCCCTCGATGCCGTCCTCGACGCGCACGAACGCACCGAACGGGACGAGCTTGGTGACCTTGCCGGGGACGACCTGGCCGATGGCGTGCGTCCGGGCGAACGCCTGCCACGGGTCCTCCTGCGTCGCCTTCAGCGACAGCGAGACCCGCTCGCGGTCGAAGTCGACGTCCAGGACCTCGACCGTGACCTCCTGGCCGACCTCGACGACCTCGGACGGGTGGTCGATGTGCTTCCAGGACAGCTCGGAGACGTGCACGAGCCCGTCCACGCCGCCCAGGTCGACGAACGCACCGAAGTTGACGATCGAGGACACGACACCGGGGCGCACCTGGCCCTTCTGCAGGGTCTGCAGGAAGGTGGAGCGGACCTCGGACTGCGTCTGCTCGAGCCACGCGCGGCGCGACAGGACCACGTTGTTGCGGTTCTTGTCGAGCTCGATGATCTTCGCCTCGATCTCCTTGCCGACGTACGGCTGGAGGTCACGGACGCGACGCATCTCCACCAGGGAGGCGGGCAGGAAGCCGCGGAGGCCGATGTCGAGGATGAGGCCACCCTTGACCACCTCGATGACGGTGCCGGTGACGACGCCGTCCTCCTCCTTGATCTTCTCGATCGTGCCCCAGGCGCGCTCGTACTGGGCGCGCTTCTTGGACAGGATCAGCCGGCCTTCCTTGTCCTCCTTCTGGAGGACGAGGGCCTCGACCTCGTCACCGACCTTGACGACCTCGCCCGGGTCCACGTCGTGCTTGATGGACAGCTCGCGGGACGGGATGACGCCCTCGGTCTTGTAGCCGATGTCGAGCAGGACCTCGTCGCGGTCGACCTTGACGATGGTGCCCTCGACGATGTCACCGTCGTTGAAGTACTTGATGGTGGCGTCGACGGCGGCGAGGAAGTCCTCGGCCGAGCCGATGTCGTTGACCGCGACCTGCGGGGTGCCGGGCTTGGCGGGGGTGGAGATGCTCATGTAGGGATGGGCTCCGATGCGGACAGTTGTCGTGCGGACAGGGATTCGACGGCGCGGCGGCCCCTCGGGGCGACCCCGGGAGGTCGCGGCAGGGCACGCCACACCGCCGAATACCTTACCGGTCGCGGTGACGGCCGGTCAAAGCGATCAGGCCAGGGCCCGGGCCACCCGCAGGAGGTCCGCCGGCACGTGCTTGACCTTGCCCGCGATCTCGGGCAGCGGCACCAGGACGACCTCCTCGCCGCGCAGCGCGGTCATCACGTTGGACTCCCCGCGGCTGATCGCGTCGATGGCCGCCACGCCGAAGCGGCTGCCGAGGATCCGGTCCGCCGGGACGGGGCTGCCGCCGCGCTGCACGTGCCCGAGCACGGTCACGCGCGTGTCGAAGCCGGTGCGCTGCTCGATCTCCGCCTTGACCCGCTCGCCGATGGCGCCCGCGACGATCTCGCCGAACTGGCCGACCGGCGCCTCGTAGGACATCGACGTGCCCTCAGCGGGCACCGCGCCCTCCGCCACGACGACGATCGAGAAGTTCGCGTGCGCGCGGTGCCGGTGCTTGAGGAACTTGATGACCGCGTCGATGTCGAACGGCTCCTCCGGCGCGAGGACGACCTCGGCCCCGCCGGCGATGCCCGACGTGACCGCGATCCACCCGGCGTGCCGGCCCATGACCTCGACGATCATGACGCGGTTGTGCGACTCGGCCGTCGTGTGGACCCGGTCCAGGGCCTCCGTGGCGATCTCCACGGCCGTGTCGAAGCCGATCGACCGGTCGGTCCCCCACACGTCGTTGTCGATCGTCTTGGGGATCGCGACGATCTTGACGCCGGCCTCGGCCACCTTCGACGCCGCGTGCAGGGTGCCGTCGCCGCCGATGCAGATGAGGGCCTCGATGCGCTCCGCCTCGAGCGTCGCCAGCACGCCGTCCATGCCGCCGTTCGAGGCGTGCGGGTGGTACCGGGCCGTGCCGAGCAGCGTGCCGCCGATCGGCAGGACGTTGCGGATGTGGTTGCGGGTGAGCGGCACGATGTCGCCGTCGACGACGCCGCGCCAGCCGTTGCGGAACCCGATGATCGAGTGCCCGTACTCCCCCTCGCCGCGCTTCACCACGGCCCGGATCGCGGCGTTCAGGCCGGGGACGTCGCCGCCGCCGGTGAGCAGTCCGACTCGCACGCTGAGGTCTCCTTCATCCAGGGGGTGGGGGTGGGCCGCAGCTCCGTCGCGCGACGCGACCAGGCTATCCGTACCCGGTCCGCGGCCGTGAGCCGGAGGTCCCGGGGCACTACGGTCGGGGGGTGACCAGCCAGGAGCAGCCCGGCAGCCGGGACGCGGGTCCGGGCGGCGCGCCGGCCCCGGGCCCGCTGGCGTCCGCCGGCTACGTCGACGTCCCCGCGGGCGCCGTCGAGGGCGCGGGCCGTCGCTGGTGGGACGCGAACGCCGGCGAGTACCTCGACGAGCACGGGTCGTTCCTCGGCGACGCCGACTTCGTGTGGTGCCCGGAGGGGCTGCGCGAGGCGGACGCGCGGCTGCTCGGCGACGTCGCCGGGCGACGGGTGCTCGAGGTCGGGGCGGGCGCGGCGCAGTGCTCGCGCTGGCTCGCCGCGCACGGGGCGCTGGCGGTGGCGACCGACGTCTCCGGCGGGATGCTGCGGGCCGCCGCGCGGCTGGACCGGGCCGACCGGGTCGCGGGCGGCGGCGCGGGCGGCGGCGCGGGCGCCGGTGAGCGGGCCGCGTCCGGTGCGGGCCGGCTCACCGACGCCGGGCCGGTCGACGGGGCGCGCACGCCGGTGCCGCTCGTCCAGGCCGACGCGCGGGCGCTGCCGTTCCCGGACGCGTCGTTCGACGCCGTGTTCACCGCCTACGGCGCGATCCCGTTCGTCCCCGACGCCGCTCGGGTCCACGCCGAGGCGGCCCGGGTGCTGCGGCCGGGCGGCCGGTGGGTGTGCTCGGTGACGCACCCCGTGCGGTGGGCGTTCCCCGACGACCCGGGCCCGCGGGGCCTGACCGCGGACCGCTCGTACTTCGACCGGCGGCCCTACGTGGAGCAGGACGAGCAGGGGCGCGTGCTGTACGCGGAGTACCACCGGACCGTCGGGGACCACGTGGCCGACGTCGTCGCGGCCGGCCTGGTGCTGGACGCGCTGGTCGAGCCCGCCTGGCCCGAGGGGCACGACCGGACGTGGGGCGGCTGGAGCCCGCTGCGCGGCGCGCACCTCCCCGGCACGCTGATCCTCGTGGCGCACCGCCCGGCCTGACCGCCGCCGGCCGGGTGCCGACGCAACCGGCGAGGTCGTCACCTGCGGCCGAGGTCGTGCGTCCCACCTGACGACCTCGGCCCGAGGTGACGACCTCGGGCCTGGAGGACGGCCTCACGCGGGCCGGGGGTGGGGGCGCGGTGGGGCAGGGGGGCGTGGGTCAGTGGCCGGCGGCGTGCCAGCTCGGGCCGACGCCGACCGACACGTCCAGGGGGACGTCGAGCGCGTACGCCGAACCCATCTGCGCGCGTACCAGCGCCTCGACGGCCTCGCGCTCGCCGGGCGCGACCTCGAGCACGAGCTCGTCGTGCACCTGGAGCAGCAGCCGGGAGGCGAGCCCCTGGGCGTCGAGCTCCCGCTGCACGCCGAGCATCGCCAGCTTGATGATGTCGGCCGCGCTGCCCTGGATGGGCGCGTTGAGCGCCATGCGCTCGGCGGCCTCCCGGCGGATCCGGTTGTCGCTCGTCAGATCCGGCAGGTAGCGGCGCCGGCCGAGGATCGTCGCGGTGTAGCCGGTCGCGCGCGCCTCGTCGGCCACGCCGGACAGGTAGTCGCGCACGCCGCCGAACCGCGAGAAGTAGTCCCGCATGAGCGCCGAGGCCTCGGCGACGTCGATCTTGAGCTGCTGCGACAGGCCGTACGACGACAGGCCGTACGCCAGGCCGTAGGACATCGCCTTGATCTTGGAGCGCTGCGCGCTGCTCACCTGGTCGGTCGGCACGCCGAACACCCGGGAGCCGACGTAGGAGTGCAGGTCCTCCCCCGCGGTGAACGCCTCGATGAGCCCGGCGTCGCCGGACAGGTGCGCCATGATCCGCATCTCGATCTGCGAGTAGTCGGCGGTCAGCAGCGTCTCGTAGCCCGCGCCGACCACGAACGCCCGGCGGATCTGCCGGCCGGCCTCGGTGCGGATCGGGATGTTCTGCAGGTTCGGGTCCGTGGACGACAGCCGCCCGGTCGCCGCGATCGTCTGCTGGAACGTCGTGTGGATCCGCCCGTCGGGTGCGACGGACCGCAGCAGGCCCTCGACGGTCTGCCGGAGGCGGATCGCGTCGCGGTGCGCGAGCAGGTGCTCGAGGAACGGGTGGCCGGTGCGGGCGAACAGGTCCGCCAGCGCGTTGGCGTCGGTGGTGTAGCCGGTCTTGATCTTCTTGGTCTTCGGCATCTCGAGCTGGTCGAACAGCACCTCCTGGAGCTGCTTCGGCGAGCCGAGGTTCACCTCCCGCCCGATGACGTCGTACGCCTCGGCGGCGGCGCGCTGCACCGCGGTGTCGTACTCCTTCTCGAGCGCGGAGAGGTACTCGGCGTCGGCGGCGATGCCGACGTGCTCCATGCGCTCCAGCACGCCCTCGAGCGGCAGCTCGACGTCGCGCAGCAGGTGGTCGGCCCCGCGGTCCGCGAGCTGCCCGCCGAGCACGTCGACGAGGTCCAGCACCGCCGCCGCGCGGACGGCGCCGCGGGCACCCTCCTGCGAGCCCTCCAGGTCGAGGTCGAGCGCGCCCTGGCCGGAGTCGTCCGCCACCGCGCCGAGCTCGCGCCGCAGGTAGCCGATCGCGAGGTCCGACAGGTCGTAGCCGCGGCGGTCCGGCTGCAGCAGGTACGCCCCCAGCTCGGTGTCGAACTCGACGCCCTCGAGCGCGAACCCGCGGCCGGCCAGCGCGTGCCAGGCCTCCTTCGCGGCGTGCAGCACCTTCGGCTGCGCGGGGTCCGCCAGCCAGGCGCCGAGCGCCGCCTCGTCCTCCGGGGCGATCTGCGCCAGGTCGTACGCCACGGCCTCGTCGCCGACGACCAGGGCGATCCCCCACGCGTCGCCGCCCGCCGGGGACGCCGAGCCCTGCACGTCGACCGCGGTGCGCGCGCCGGCGTGCCGCCCGAGCCACGCGGCCAGCCCGCCGTCCACCGGCGTGACCATCCCGGGGCCCTCGGACGGGCCCGCGACGTCGCCCGCCCCGTCGCCCTCGCCCGGCAGCATCGCGAACAGCCGGTCCCGCAGGGTCCGGAACTCGAGCTCGTCGAGGATGGTGTGCAGCGCCTCGCGGTCCCACGGGCGCGCGGCCAGGTCCTCCGGGCCGAGCGGCAGCTCCAGGTCGTCCAGCAGCCGGTTGAGCTGGCGGTTGAGCAGCACCTGGTCGAGGTGCGCGCGCAGCGACTCCCCCGCCTTGCCGGTGATCTGGTCGACGTGGGCGACGACGCCCTGCAGGCCGTCGTACGTCGTGATCCACTTCGCGGCCGTCTTCGGCCCGACGCCCGGCACGCCCGGGAGGTTGTCGGAGGACTCCCCGACCAGCGCCGCGACGTCGGGGTACCGGGACGGCGGCACGGCGTACTTGGCCTCGACCGCCTCGGGCGTCATCCGCGCGAGCTCGGACACGCCCTTGACGGGGTAGAGCACGGTGACCCGCTCGTTGACGAGCTGGAGCGAGTCGCGGTCGCCGGAGCAGATGAGCACGTCCATGCCCTCGGCCGCGCCCTGGCGCGCGAGCGTCGCGAGGATGTCGTCGGCCTCGAACCCCGGCTTGTCGAGCGTCGGGATGTGCATGGTCGCCAGGACCTGCTTGATGACGTCGACCTGCCCGCGGAACGGCTCCGGGGAGGCCGAGCGGTTGGCCTTGTACTCCTCGTACTGCTCGGTGCGGAACGTCGTGCGGCCGGCGTCGAACGCCACCGCGACGTGCGTCGGCTCCTCGTCCCGCAGCAGGTTGGCGAGCATCGACACGAACCCGAACACCGCGTTGGTGGGCTGCCCGGTCGAGGTGGCGAACTTGTCCACCGGGAGGGCGAAGAACGCCCGGTACGCCATCGAGTGGCCGTCGACCAGGAGCAGTCGTGCGGGCTGCCCGCCGGCGGGGAGTCGCGTCGCGTCAGTCACGGGTGCCAACCTATCGGGCATGTCCGACACCGGCCCGCACCCCACCGACGCCCCCGAGACCACCGGCACCCCCGGCGACCCCGGCCTCGCCTTCCCGCCCGGCACGCTCATGGAGCGCCTCGGCATGACGCTGCTGGAGGTGACGCCGCAGCGCGCCGTCGGGACGCTGCCGGTCGCCGGCAACGTGCAGCCCTACGGCCTGCTCCACGGCGGGGCGTCGGCGGTGCTGGCCGAGACCCTCGGCTCGTACGCCGCCGCCGCGCACGCGGGTCCCGGGCGGCGCGCCGTGGGCATCGAGCTGAGCTGCACGCACCACCGGTCGGCGACCGAGGGCGTGGTCACGGGCACCGCGACCGCCGTGCACCTCGGCGGGCGGGTGGCGACCTACGACGTCGTGGTCGAGGACCCGCGCGGCCGGCGGATCTGCTCCGCGCGGCTGACCTGCATGCTGATCGACGACCGCCCGGTCTGAGCCACCGCGGCCTCCGCCGGCGTCGCCGCCCGGCCCGCCCGGGCCCGGCGCCGGCGCGCGATGAGGTCGTCCAGCCCGACGCGCGCGCTGCGGCGGGCCGGGGCGTCCGCGACGAGCCGGCGCTGCAGCGCCTCGGTGCTGGCCACGCGGTGGGCCGCCGCCGGGGCGAACCCCAGGCGGGCGAGGAACCGCAGCATCCCGCGCGCGCCCGGCAGCGGCACCGCGAGCACGTCCGCGGCACCGGCCCGTTGCGCCTCCTCGACCACGGCGCCGAGCAGCGCGTGACCCACGCCGCGGCGGCGCGCGCCCTCGGCGACGTAGACCGCCTCGATCGACACGGCCACCTCGTCGGTGAACAGGCTCGGCCCGACGATGCGGGCGAGGGCCAGGCCGCAGACCTCGCCGTCCAGCAGGCCGACGAGCCCGCACGCCCCGGGCTCGCCCACGAGCGCGCCGATCTGGTGCCGCAGCCGGTCCGCGTCGTCCGTGCAGAGCTGCGCGCCCACCACCGACTCCGCGCGGGCGGCGAGGCTCAGGGCGACGAGGACGTCGAGGTCCTCGGGTCGGGCAGGGCGCACGGCGACGGGTGACGGCACGGCGACCTCCTCCTCGGCACTCGGACGGGGCGACGACAACGATGTCGTCGCGAGCCTGCTGCACCCCCTGCGGCAGCCCGATCATGGCCCACGACCGCCCGTTCTGCCTAGTCGCCCCCGGCAGCGGTCCCGGCGTCCGTCCGCGAACGGCCTGGTCAGCACGCCGGGCCGTGAACCGGCTCACACGCCCGGGTGAACGGCCCTCCGGAGGAGCGGGACGGCCGGCCGCGCACCGGCGCCCGCCCGGCGCCCGCAGGCCGCGAACGCCTCGAACACGCCCGTAATCATCCGGAAACTATTGCTCCCTACTGTCGCGCCAACTCACGGAGAGCAGAACGTGACGCGCCCGGCCTCCCGGTCGTGCTGCGTGCTCGCCGGAAACCGCAGCCGACTCCGGCCGATCCGTCGGCCACGACCGGACGGAGGACCAGGTGCGCCGAGCCGCAACCAGGGACCGTTCCACCGCCGGGGCGCTCGCCGTCCTCGGCGCGCTCCTGCTCACCCTGCTCCTCACCGTGGCCGTCCCGGGCACCGCCCGGGCGGCGGCGGCCGGGTGCGTCGCCGACGCCGCCACCGGCTGCCTCAACGGCACCATCCGCACGTCCGACCAGCAGCCCGCTGCCGGCGTCGTGCTCGACGTCGAGGGTCCCGGGGGCGCGAGCCAGGCCACCACGGACGCCGACGGCCGCTGGACGCTGGCCGTGACCGAGGCGGGCGACTACACGGTCACGCTCGACACCGCGACGCTCCCCGCGGGCGAGACGCTGCGCGACCCGTCGGGCAACCCGCGCACCGTGACGGTCGCGCTCGGGTCCTCCGCGGGCGTGCTGTTCCCGCTGGGCGAGCCCGCGGCGCCCGCCGGGGGTGGCGACGAGACCGCCGCCCCCGACCCGGCCAGCACCGCGCCGGCCCCGTCCGACGAGGTGGGGGCCCCCACCGGGTCGTCCAGCTCCGGCGGGTTCTCCTGGGGGCGTCTCGCGCAGCAGGCGAGCAGCGGCCTGGTGTTCGGCGTGCTGCTCGCGCTGGCCTCCGTCGGGCTGTCGCTGATCTACGGCACCACGGGCCTGTCGAACTTCGCGCACGGCGAGCAGGTGACGCTCGGCGCGATCGCCGCGTACGTCGGCGTCCAGCTCTGGGGCCTGCCGCTGCTCGTCGCGGGCGTGCTGGCCGTGGTGGTCGGCGCGGCGTCGGGCTGGCTGCAGGACGCGGGGATGTGGCACCCGCTGCGCAAGCGTCGGGTCGGCACCACGCAGCAGATGATCGTCACGATCGGTCTGTCGATGGCGCTGCAGTACACGTACCAGTTCTTCTTCGGCGGGGGCGCGCTGCGCATCGTCACGACGAACCCGACGACGGTCACGCTCGGTCCGGTCCGGATCAGCACGACGTCGCTGTGGTCGCTGCTGCTGGCGGCCGTCGTGCTCGCCGCGGTGGCGTACTTCCTGCTCGGCACCCGGGTCGGCCGCGCCACCCGGGCGGTCTCCGACAACCCGGCGCTGGCGGCGGCGTCGGGCATCACCGTCGACCGCATCGTGCGGCTCGTCTGGGTGCTCGGTGCGGCGCTCGCCGCGCTCGGCGGCGTGCTCATGGGCCTGTACCTCAACGCGACGTCGTGGAACATGGGCGGCGCGCTGCTGCTCCTCATGTTCGCCGCGGTGACGCTGGGCGGCCTCGGCCAGGCGTTCGGCGCGCTGGCCGGCTCGATCGTCATCGGCCTGGTGGTCGAGATGTCGAACCTCGTCATCCCGAGCGACATGCGCTACGCCGGCGCCCTGCTCATCCTCATCCTCGTCCTGCTGCTGCGGCCCCAGGGCATCCTCGGACGCGCCGAGCGGATCGGTTAAGGAGCCGTCATGGAGTGGTCCCGCATCCTCGTCAACGTCGCGGGCGAGATCTTCGCCCCGACCACCGCCGCCTACGCGCTGGCGGCCATCGGCCTCAACGTGCACTTCGGCCTCACCGGCCTGCTGAACATGGGCCAGGCCGGGTTCATGCTGCTCGGTGCCTACGGCTTCGCGATCTCGACCATCGCCGGGTGGCCGCTGTGGGCCGCGGTGCTCGTCGCGATCGCCTGCGCCGCCGTGTTCGCCCTGCTGCTCGGCATCCCCACGCTCAAGCTGCGCGGCGACTACCTGGCGATCGTGACGATCGCCGCCGCCGAGATCATCCGCCTCGTCGGGCGGTCCACCGCCCTGACGGACCTGACGGGCGCCTCGTCCGGGCTGCGCGGCAACTCGTACAAGGACACGTTCCAGGACGCGTCGCCGTTCCCGGACGGCAACCTCGCGATCGGACCGTTCGAGTACTCGATGAACGCGTCCAACTCGTGGTGGATCCGCATCGTCGGCTGGGCGGTCGTCGCCCTGGCGTGCCTGCTGGTGTGGCTGCTCATCCGCAGCCCGTGGGGCCGGGTGCTCAAGGGCATCCGCGAGGACGAGGACGCCGTGCGGTCGCTCGGCAAGAACGTCTACTCGTACAAGATGCAGTCCCTGGTGCTCGGCGGGGTGATCGGCGCCGTGGCGGGCATCATCTACGTCCTGCCCCGGGCGGTGCAGCCCGACTCGATGGGCCGCCCCATGACGTTCTTCGTCTGGACGATCCTGCTGCTCGGCGGCGCCGCGACGGTGTTCGGGCCGGTGCTCGGGTCGATCATCTTCTGGGTCTCGCTCATGCTCATCAAGTCCGTCATGCGCGTCGGCGTCCCCGAGTCCGTGATGCGCACCGAGCAGATCGAGCAGTTCGGCTGGATCGTCGTCGGCGTGACGCTCATGCTGCTGGTGATCTTCCGGCCCCAAGGCATCCTCGGCGACAAGAAGGAGCTGGCGATCGATGTCCGCTGACGTCCCCCGCGGCCACGTGCCGCCGCCCGTCCCGCACGCGACGACGGCCAGCGGCAAGGACCGCGTCACGGCCGACCTGGCGCACGTCGCCCGCACCCCCGGCATCCCGAAGCCCGACGCGATCGTCGTCGCCGACGGGGTCACCCGGCACTTCGGCGGCATGACCGCCGTCGACGTGGAGCACCTCGAGGTGCAGCGCGGCGCGATCACCGCCCTCATCGGCCCGAACGGCGCCGGCAAGACGACGCTGTTCAACCTGCTGACCGGGTTCGACCGGCCGAGCACCGGCACGTGGTCGTTCGAGGGACGGTCCCTGTCCGGGGTCGCGGCGGCGCGCGTCGCCCGCTCCGGCATGGTCCGCACCTTCCAGCTGACCAAGGCGCTGTCCCGCATGACCGTCATCGAGAACATGCGGCTCGGGGCCACCCGCCAGCCCGGCGAGAACCTGTTCACCGCGCTGGTGCCGCCGCTGTGGAGGGCGCGCGAGAAGGAGATCACCGAGAAGGCCGAGGAGCTGCTGGTCCGGTTCAAGCTCGACGCCAAGCGCGACGACTACGCGGGCTCGCTGTCCGGCGGCCAGCGCAAGCTGCTCGAGATGGCGCGGGCGCTGATGTCGGACCCCACGATGGTCATGCTCGACGAGCCGATGGCCGGCGTGAACCCGGCGCTGACGCAGTCGCTGCTCGGCCACATCCAGGCGCTGCGCGAGGACGGCACGACCGTGCTGTTCGTCGAGCACGACATGCACATGGTCCGGCACATCTCGGACTGGGTGGTCGTCATGGCGGAGGGCCGGATCGTCGCCGAGGGGCCGCCCGAGGCCGTGATGGCCGACCAGGCCGTGATCGACGCGTACCTGGGCGCGCACCACGACACCGACCTGGGCGACGACGCGCTGCTCGAGGACGGCATCGCGCGCCTCGAGGCCGAGGAGGCCGGCGAGGTGGACGACGCGTTCGCCGGCACCGACACCGGCACCGACACGAAGGAGGGCACCCGATGAGCAGCACCGCCGTGCAGGGGTCCGACCCCTCGACCGTCCACCGCGGGGCGCCCGCGGGCGAGCCGCTGCTCGCGGCGACCGACCTGGTGGCGGGCTACGTGCCGGGCGTCAACATCCTCAACGACTGCAACCTCGTGGTGCACCCCGGGGAGCTCGTCGGCATCATCGGCCCGAACGGCGCCGGCAAGTCGACGCTGCTCAAGGCGCTGTTCGGGCTGGTGACGATCCGGTCCGGCTCGGTGGTGCTGAAGGGCGAGGACATCACCAACCACCGCGCCGACTCGCTGGTGCGACGGGGCGTCGGGTTCGTGCCGCAGACCAACAACGTGTTCCCGTCGCTGTCCATCCAGGAGAACCTCGAGATGGGGCTGTTCCAGGCCCCCAAGCGGTTCGCGGAGCGGTTCGACTTCATCGTCGACCTGTTCCCGGTGCTCGGCGAGCGGCGCAAGCAGCGCGCCGGGTCGCTGTCCGGCGGCGAGCGGCAGATGGTCGCGATGGCGCGCGCGCTCATGATGGACCCGTCCGTGCTGCTGCTCGACGAGCCGTCCGCGGGCCTGTCCCCCGTCCGCCAGGACGAGACGTTCCTGCGGACCCGCAAGATCAACAAGGCGGGCGTGTCGGTCGTCATCGTCGAGCAGAACGCCCGGCGGTGCCTGCAGATCTGCGACCGGGCGTACGTGCTCGACCAGGGGTCGAACGCCTACTCGGGCCCCGGGCGCGAGCTGATGAACGACCCGAAGGTCATCGAGCTGTACCTCGGGACGCTCGCCACCGACGTCGAGGCCGCGGCGCAGCGGGACGCCCCGCAGGGCTGAGCCCGCCTGCCCGTCGGGAGCCCGCGTCCGCCGTCAGGCGGGCGCGGGCTCCTGCGTGTGCGGGTGCGCGTGGTCCGGGTGCGCGTGGTCCGGGTGCGCGTGGTCGTGCGGGTGCGCGTGCGGGTGGTCGTGGTCGTGCGGGTGCGCGTGGTCGTGCCCTGCGCCGTCCTCCGGCTCCCCCGCGTCGAACGGCCCCATCCCGAGGCGTGCCCGCACCTCCGGGCGCCGCAGCGGCGGCACGGTGGCCGGCGGGCGCCGCCGGTCCGGGAGCTCGGCGAGCAGCCGCGTGACGATCGCCGCCACCTCCGCGACGGCCCGCTCGACGGGCTCGTGGGTCGCCGCGCTGGTGGCCTGGACGCCCGTGACCTTGCGGACGAACTGCCGCGCAGCGGCCTCGACCTCCTCGGGCGTCGCGGCCGGCTCCAGCCCCCGCAGCGTCGTGATGTTCCGGCACATCGTTGGTCCCCCTCGCGGACGGTGCGCCGGGCCGCGCGGCCCGTGCCCGGCCGACCGTACGCCGCCCCACCGCGCCCGTGGAAGCCCTCCGGGGCACGCGCCGGGGCCCGGGACGCGCGTGGCGTCCCGGGCCCCGGGGGTGGTGCTGCCGGCTGCCGCCGGTCAGGCTCGCGTCACTCGACGGAGCCCTCGACCGCCTTCACCCAGACGTTCTTGTTGTCGGCCCCGTACTTGTAGACGCCGATGAACGCCGACGACGGGTCGTTGTCCTCGTTGAACGGGCCGGTGCCCGCCTGGCCGACGTAGTGGATGTCGCTGCCGCCGTCCAGGAGCTCGACGCAGTCCGCGAACGTGGAGCACTCCTCGCCGCCGTCCGCGCCGGAGACCGCCGCCAGGTTCGCCTGGATCGTCGGGCCGTCGGTGGCGCCGCCCTTGACCGCCGCGAGGGCCGCCAGGATCGTCGCGTCGTACGACTCGGGGCCGTAGGCGTAGTCGGTGAGGTTCGCGTCGACCTCCTTGAGGCGCGCCTGGAACTCGTCGCTGGGGAACGCGCCGGGGATGGTGCCCTGGGCGCCCTCGAGCGTGCCCGGCTCGAAGTCCGCCGAGTAGTCCGCCGTGTTGCCGTCCACCATGTAGATCGTCGACGGGTCGACGCCGGCGGCGGCGAGCTCGGGGATGATCTGCTTGGTCTGCTCGAACGCCAGCACCACGACCGCGTCGGGGTTGGTGGCCATGAGCGCCGTGACGTCGGTCGCGAAGCTGCTCGCGGCCGGGTCGAACTCCTCGCCCGGGTTGCCGTAGACGACGGTCGCGCCCGTGGCCTCGACGGTCTCCTTGACGACGTCGCGCAGCGAGGTGCCGTAGTCGTCGTTGAACACCAGGATGCCGATGTTGGAGTGCCCGTCACCGGTGATGAGGTTGCCGAGCGCCGAGCCCTGGACCGTGTCCGGCGGGGCGGTGCGGAAGTAGAAGTCCGAGTAGCCGGACAGCGACGTCGCGGTGTTCGCCGGCGAGATCTGCACGACCTCGGCGCCCGTGATGTCGTCGATCACGTTGAGCGTGACGGACGAGGACGCCGCACCGATGATGACCTGCACGTCCTGCGAGAGCAGGTCGGTCACCGACTGGGTCGCGACCTCGGCGTGGTCGGCGTCCGAGGAGTCCGCGTGCGTGACCTCGACGTCCTGACCCAGGACGCCGCCCGCCTCGTTGATCTCCTTGATCGCCAGGTCGACGCCGGCGACCTCCGGCGGGCCGAGGTACGCCAGGGTGCCGGTCTGCGGGAGGAGCGTGCCGACGATCAGCGGGCTGCCGTCACCGCCGGCCGTCTCGTCGTCGCCGGACCCGCCGTCGTCGGAGCTGGAGCACGCGGTGAGCACCAGCGCGACGGCGCCGGCGAGGGCCGCCGCCTGGACGGCGTGTGTCGTACGAATCATGCGTGGTACCCCTGTCGGTGAGTACTGCCGGCCGGGAGCCCCGGCCGGTGCTGTGGCCGTGAACGTAGGGGCCGCATGTGTCCGACATGTGTCGGCTGTGTCTCAACGAGTGGTTGTTGCCGATTCGTGACCAACGAGGGGCTCGTGGGCCGCGCTCCGCCCGGACGCGCCGAGGCCCGGTCCGCCACGACGGGCGGACCGGGCCTCGGGGAGCAACCGGGCGGGGTGGGGCGTCAGGCGCCGCCGCCGACCTGCTCGATGACCGCGTCCGCGACCTCGCGCATCGTGAGGCGGCGGTCCATCGAGGTCTTCTGGATCCAGCGGAACGACTCCGGCTCCGTCAGGCCCATCTTCGTCATGAGCAGGCCCTTGGCGCGGTCCACGCGCTTGCGGGTCTCGAAGCGCTCGGCCAGGTCGGCCACCTCGGACTCCAGCGCGGAGATCTGCGCGTAGCGGGAGATCGCGATCTCGACCGCCGGCAGCAGGTCCGCCGGGCTGAACGGCTTGACGACGTACGCCATCGCGCCGGCGTCGCGCGCCCGCTCGACGAGCTCGGTCTGCGAGAACGCGGTGAGCAGCACGACCGGCGCGAGGTGGGCCTTCGCGATGCGCTCGGCCGCGGAGATCCCGTCGAGCACCGGCATCTTGACGTCCATGACCACGACGTCGGGCTTGAGCTCCGTGGCGAGGGCCACGGCCTGCTCGCCGTCCCCGGCCTCACCGACCACGTCGAAGCCCGCCTCGCGCAGCGTCTCGACGACGTCCATGCGGATGAGGGCCTCGTCCTCCGCGACGACCGCGCGGCGGGCCGGCTTCGCGGCGACCTCCGGGGCCTTCTCGGCCGCGCGGGCCTGCGGGATGTCGAGGTCGAGGGGGGTGCTGCCGGCCTGCTGCTCGCTGCCGTCCGGCGTGGTCGGCGTCGCGTCCTGGGTGCTCACGGGATCAGATTCTAGGACCACGTCCGGCCCGGCCGCCCGGAACGCCCCTGTGAACCTCGGCACGCCGACCGTCCGGTCGGGTTCGTCCCGGTTCGCGGCAGTGCCCCGGGAAGCGCCACACCTCTTCAAGGCGCCCTCGTGCGGGGAATCGCCCGCTACGGTTGCTTCCGACCAGAGAGGTGCCCGGACATGCGGCTGCTGAGCCTTCGTGTAAGGAACTACAGGACGATCGGCCAGGTGGAGCAGACGCTATCGTTCGGCGGCGGGCTCACAATCGTCGGACCGAATAACAGCGGAAAGACCAATCTGCTCAGCGCGGTGCAACTACTCTTCACCGGGCGCGATAATTCTCACTCATACTCGCGAGAGCGGGACCTTCCGTTCGGCCACAAGAGGGTCAAAACTTCCCTCCTGGCGACGTTCGAGGGCGACCCAACAGCAGACTCAGACAGGCATCTCTACGACCTGTTGGACCAGTTGCACTCGATTCTCGGCACGCAGCGCTCATCGTCTACCTTTAACCTGAGTCTCGTGTTCACCGAGGGCGGGAACCCCGTATATCAGTTTTTTCCCAACGCGAAGCAGCCGTCAGTCACGGCGGCCCGTGTGCAGTTCAGTCGCACACAGACTCAGCTGGTTGCGGAACTACTCGAGCATTTTTCTTGCCACTACGTGCCATCGGCGCGGAGCGTCGGCCAGCTCTACGAAGAACTGCTAATTCCCTTCTTGCGCACCGCTACTGCGAAGGCGCTCGCGCCGCACGAACCGGTCATCTCAAGCGCACTTTCCACGATCGCCGATTCCTTCAACGCCGAGCTTTCCGCCGCTGGCCTGGGCAATCTGTCCGTGTCGTTCGATCTTCCCGACAAGTCGCTTGAGCAACTCATTCGAGGCTTCGACTACATGATCTCGGACCCTGACCGGACTCCTGTGTCGCATAAGGGGCAAGGGGTGCAGTCGACCGCGCTGCTCGCGGGCTTCCTGTGGATGACTCAGTCCTTGCTGAGCCAGGGCAAGAGCGTCATCTGGCTCCTAGAAGAGCCTGAGCCCTACCTGCACCCGGAGCTATCACAGGCCGTCTTGAGTCTTCTTGAGCGGCTCCGCGTTCATTCGCTGGTAATTGCAACAACCCACTCTTTGGCATTCGTTCCGCAGAACCCCTCCGCCGTGTGTGGCACAGAGATCGAAGCCCGCCGTACCGTCGTCACAACTTACCGCACTTACACGGATGCTACTCAAAGGCTCCGAAGCGCACTTGGCGTCCGATTCAGCGACTACTACAACTTGGGCCTCTTCAACGTGCTCGTCGAAGGCCAAAGCGACCGCGAGATGCTCGAGTGGTTTCTCGGCCTAGTACCCGCAGACCGGCACCCTTGGCCGCGCGTGCGAGCGGCCGCAATTCTCGATTTCGGGGGTGTGAAGTATCTCGCGGGATTTATCCGGGCAACATACTCGTTGATTCGACTTGAGCGGCCGTGCGTCGCGATGTTCGATGGGGACGAAGCCGGCCAGCACGAGCGCAATGACCTCCAGCGGTACTTTGGGCGGATCGGAGTTCCGTTCCAGCCAAATAGGAACTTCGTCTCTGTCCGGAACGGCTTCGCGATAGAGGGGCTCTTCCCGGACGCATGGGTCATTGAGTTGTATGCGGCCCACACAGGCTGGTTCGAAGCATTCTCGCAGGATGTCTCAGGTGACCTGGAATCGTTCCGCGTTAAGTCCCGGAACAAGGAGGATCTTCAACGGGCCTTGGCCCGTCGGGCCGAGGGCGAGACCAACCTGTCTTGGGCGACTCGATGGACGGACCTGTGCGTCGCGTTGGAGCGCGCCCTCGAAGCGTTGGAGCGCGACGTCGCGAAGGTTTCGGCGCAAGCCGAGTCGTCCGAGGCTTCCGGCCCCGCCGGATATCAGCAACCGACAGCACGCGCCGCCTCCGCGAGTCGTGACGTGCCCGCCGGTGCCAGCTCGAGTGAGGACGTCGAAGCCGATCCAGGGACCTGGCCCTCGCCCACGTTGCAGTGACGGCTTCCGCCCACCGAGCGCCTCGGCTCCTGTGATTGCCCGGTAGGGGCGGGGCACTGCTGGAGGCGCCCTGCTCCTGCCGTCGAGGTGTAGGGAACGCGAGCGACAGCCGGCGACGTTCGCGCTTGGCTGTCCCCGCCTGTGCACGGTGTCCCGGCCGTAGAGGCTGGGTCATCGGCCGCCGAACGCCGGTCGCGGGATGGTGCCCCCGGAGGGACTCGAACCCTCACGCCTTGCGGCACCCGGGTTTGAGCCGAGCGCGTCTGCCAGTTCCGCCACAGGGGCTTGCGCCGAACAGCCTAGTGGCCAGGCAACGGTTCGCGATCTCCACCCAAGCCGAGTGCGTTCCTCAGTTGGATAGGCTCCCAGCGGCTTGCGATGCGTAGGCGATGTAGCCAGGCGCTCAGCCAGGTCACAAGTCGAACATTTGGCACTCGAACCCACACTGGATCGGGTTTGGGCCGAACGCCTCTGCCGGTTGGGCTATCGGGGCCGCCGGGCCCGCGTACCGGCGGCTGTCCCACCTCCGGCACGGCCGGCCGACGTCAGCCCTGCACGAGCGCGCCGTACCACCCCAGGCCGGCGTACGTCTCGTACCCCGGGGACGCCGCGAACCCGATGGTCCGGCCCTCGTCGGTGTACGACCCGGTCGCGTCCTGCCCGGTGCGCAGCACCACCCTCTCGGCCAGGACGCCGCGCCGGTCCGACGCGGCGAGCACCAGCCCCGAGCGGTCCAGCAGCAGCACGCGCGTGGACTCCCGCTCCCCGGGCGCGAGGCGGACGCCGTCGACCACGGCCTGCGCCTGGCGCTCCCAGTCGAAGAACACCCCGAGCGCCCCGAGCGGGCGCCCGTCGGCCCGTCCGCCCTCGCGCACGGCGGTGGCGTAGGTGGCGGTCAGCGCGTCCAGGCCGGGCTCGCGGGCGACGTCGAGCGCGGCGTAGTCGTCGCCGTCGCGCGTCGCCATGGCCGCCCGGAACCACGGCCGGTCCGACACGTCCGTCCCGACCGCCCGCGCGCCCGCACCACCGGGGCCCGCGCCCGCGCCCGCGCTCGCGCTCGCCACGACCCGGCCGTCCGCGTCCGCGAGCCACAGGTCCAGGTACACCGTGTACGCGCGCAGGATGACGGCGAGACGCTCGCCCGCGTGGTGCGCCGCCGCCGGGTCGCCGGTCGCGAGCGCGTCGACCACGGCGGCGTCGGTGGCCCACCAGCGGACGTCGCACGACCGCTCGTAGAGGTTGCGGTCCACGATCTCGATGGCGTTGAGCGCGAGGTCCGCCAGCCGCTGCCCGCGCACCCGGCCGACCAGGGCGTGGCCGAGCTCCGTGAGCTCGTCGATGCGGGGACGCAGCTCGCCGGAGAGCTCCTCGGACAGCGCGCGTGCGCGGTCCGCGACCTCGCTGACCTCCCGCGCGACGACGGCGAAGCCCGCGCCGTGGTCCCCCGCCCGCGCGGACTCGATCAGCGCGTTCAGCGCCAGCATCTTGGTGCTGCGGGCCACCTGCTCGATGCCCTGCAGCTTCTCCCCCGTGACGCGCCCGACCTCCTCGGCCAGCCGCACGACCCGTTCCGGCACGCGGATCCCTCCCGCTCGGTGACTGCTCGCCCTGCCGCCATCCGTCCTGCTGATCGGCCGTGGCGGCGCCGACCTGAGCGGCGGCGGCGCGCGGCGCGGGGCGTAGATTCGGCACCCGTGACCCCGGCCCCCACCCCGACCGAGCTCGCGGCCGTCGCCGCGCGGCTCCGGGCGGCCGGGTGCGTCTGGGCCGAGGACGAGGCCGCGCTGCTGTGCGCCGAGGCGCCGGACCGCGCGGCGCTGGAGGTGCTGGTCGGACGGCGGGCGGCGGGCGAGCCCCTCGAGCAGGTGGTGGGCTGGGCGGGGTTCGCCGGTCTGCGGGTCGCCGTCGCGCCGGGGGTGTTCGTCCCGCGCGCCCGCACGCAGGTGCTCGTGCGGCGCGCGGTGCGGCTGCTGGCCGGCACGCCCGATCCGACGGTCGTGGACCTGTGCTGCGGCACGGGGGCGGTCGGGCTCGCCGTCGCCCGGGCGCACCCCGGGACGCACCTCTGGGCGGCGGACGTCGACCCGGCGGCGGTCGCGTGCGCCCGCACGAACCTGGACGGCGTGGGGACCGTGGTGCAGGGCGACCTCGACGCACCCCTGCCGGCCGGCCTGCGCGGGCGGGTGGACGTGATGACGGCGAACGCGCCGTACGTGCCGACCGCCGAGATCGCGCACATGCCGCCGGAGGCGCGCGAGCACGAGCCGCTGGTCGCGCTGGACGGCGGGGCGGACGGCGTGGACCTGCACCGGCGCGTGGCGGCCGCGGCCGCGGGCTGGCTGGCGCCCGGTGGGCACCTGCTGATCGAGACCAGCACGGTCCAGGCCGCCGCGACGTCCGCCGCGTGCGAGGCGCACGGCCTGCGCGCCCGCGTCGAGCACGACGACGACGTGGACGGGACGGTGGTGGTCGCCCGGCTCCCCCGGTGAGCCGCCCTCCTACAGTGGGGGGCGCGGCGCGCACCGGGCGTGCCGCCGAGGGGAGGGTGCCGTGGGCCGGGCGCTGATCGTGGTGGACGTGCAGAACGACTTCTGCGAGGGCGGGGCCCTGGCGGTCGCCGGCGGTATGGACGTGGCCCACGGGGTGACGGCGTTCCTCGACCGCGCCGCGGGCTCCTACGACGTCGTGGTCGCGACGGCGGACTGGCACGAGCCGCTGCCCGACTCGAACGCCGGCCACTTCGCCGTCGCCGCGGACCCGGACTACGTGACCACCTGGCCGGAGCACTGCGTCCGCGGGACGGCCGGCGCGGCGTACCACCCCGCCCTGCGCCTGCCCGAGGGGGTGCTGCACGTGCGCAAGGGCCAGGGGCGGCAGGACTACTCGGGCTTCGAGGGCCAGGTGCAGGGCGAGGACGCCGGGCTGGCCGACGTCCTGCGCGCCCGCGGCGTCGACGGGGTCGACGTCGTCGGCCTCGCCACGGACCACTGCGTGGCGGCCACGGCGCTCGACGCCCTCGCGGCGGGCCTCGACGTGCGCGTGCTGACGGACCTGACCGCGGGCGTGGGCGTCCGGACGACCATCGACGCGCTCACCCGGCTCGCCGGGCGGGGTGTCGCGCTGACGACCTCCGCGGCGCGGTAGCCGACCCGGCCGCCGGGCGCCCCCGTCCGGCGCGCAGGACCCGGGGCGGGCCGGCTGCTCCCGGCGCGCCCCGGGTCAGCCCTGGTCGGCGCGCAGCCGCCCCGTCTCCCGGAACGTGTCGGCGATCTGCTGGGCCTGGGCGGAGACGAGGCGGCGGTACAGGTCGTAGGCGGCGTCGATGCGCACGGGGAGGTCACCGCGGCTGCGGGCGAGCTGCCAGTCGCGCTTCGCCGCCGCGATGTCCGCGTTGGTGATGACCACGCGCGCCTCGTCCTCGTCCGCCATGGGTCGAGCATGCGTCCGTTTTGCCCGATTTGCGATAGTCCGTCGGGGTGAACGGAGCCCGTGGACCGGGTGAACCCGGGCCCCGGGCCGGCCCGCGGCCCCCCGATCGGCTGCCGCGGGAGCCGTCCGGGGCGCGCCGCGCCCGGGTCGCGTCGGCCCGCGCCGGCGCCGAGAGCCGCTCCCCCCGCGGCCGCGGCCGTCCCCGGCGGCCTCGTTCGTCCTGCGGACCCGGGGGTTCGGCTGGCACGCTGTGCTCCTGGGCCCTCCGGCCCAGCGCCACCACCTGCCGAAGGACGACCACGCATGAGGATCTGGCCCGGACGCCCCTACCCGCTGGGCGCCACGTACGACGGCAGCGGCACCAACTTCGCGCTGTTCTCGGGCGTCGCCGAGCGGGTGGAGCTGTGCCTGTTCGACGACGCCGGCAACGAGACCCGGGTGGACCTGCCCGAGGTCGACGCGTTCGTCTGGCACGGCTACGTCCCGGCGCTCCAGCCCGGGCAGCGCTACGGCTACCGCGTGCACGGGCCCTACGACCCCGCGCAGGGCCACCGCTGCGACCCGTCCAAGCTGCTGCTCGACCCGTACGCGAAGGCCATCGACGGGCAGATCACGGGCGACCCGTCGCTGTACTCGTACACGTTCGGCGCCGAGGACGAGCGGAACACCGACGACTCCGCCGGACACACCATGACGTCCGTGGTCGTGAACCCCTACTTCGACTGGGGCCACGACCGCCCGCCGCAGCACGAGTACCACGACTCGGTCATCTACGAGGCGCACGTCAAGGGCCTGACCCGGCTGCACCCCGCGGTGCCGGAGGAGATGCGCGGCACGTACTCCGCCCTCGCGCACCCGGCCGTCATCGAGCACCTGACGTCGCTGGGCGTCACCGCCGTCGAGCTCATGCCGGTGCACCAGTTCGTCAACGACCCGGCGCTGCAGGAGCGCGGGTTGTCGAACTACTGGGGCTACAACACGATCGGGTTCTTCGCGCCGCACAACGGGTACGCCGCGTTCGGCAGCACCGGGCAGCAGGTGCAGGAGTTCAAGGCGATGGTCAAGGAGCTCCACGCCGCCGACATCGAGGTCATCCTCGACGTCGTCTACAACCACACCGCCGAGGGCAACCACCTGGGCCCCACCCTGTCGTTCCGCGGGATCGACAACGCGTCGTACTACCGACTGGTGGACGAGGACAAGGCGCACTACTTCGACACGACGGGCACCGGCAACTCGCTGCTCATGCGCTCGCCGCACGTGCTGCAGCTGATCATGGACTCGCTGCGCTACTGGGTGCAGGACATGCACGTCGACGGGTTCCGGTTCGACCTCGCGGCGACGCTGGCCCGGCAGTTCCACGAGGTCGACCGGCTGAGCGCGTTCTTCGACATCGTGCAGCAGGACCCGATCATCTCCCAGGTCAAGCTCATCGCGGAGCCGTGGGACCTCGGGGACGGCGGCTACCAGGTCGGCGGGTTCCCCCCGCTGTGGTCGGAGTGGAACGGGCAGTACCGCGACACCGTGCGGGACTTCTGGCGCGGGGAGCCGTCGACGCTGGCCGAGTTCGCCAGCCGGCTGTCCGGCTCCGCGGACCTGTACGAGCACTCCGGCCGCCGGCCCATCGCGAGCGTCAACTTCGTCACCGCGCACGACGGCTTCACGCTCGCCGACCTCGTGTCGTACAACGAGAAGCACAACGAGGCCAACGGCGAGGGCAACCGCGACGGCGAGAGCCACAACCGGTCCTGGAACTGCGGCGTCGAGGGCCCCACGGACGACCCCGAGGTGCTCGACCTGCGGGGCCGGCAGCAGCGCAACTTCCTCACCACCCTGCTGCTGTCCCAGGGCGTGCCGATGATCGCGCACGGCGACGAGCTGGGCCGCACCCAGCAGGGCAACAACAACGTGTACTGCCAGGACGACGAGCTGTCGTGGGTGGACTGGGACCTCGACGAGCGCCGCACGACGCTGCTGGAGTTCGCCCGCCGCGTCGTGCACCTGCGCCGCGACCACCCCGTGTTCCGCCGGCGCCGGTTCTTCGCCGGGGCGCCCGAGCGCGGCGGGGAGTCGGACCTGCGGGACATCGCGTGGTTCACGCCCGCCGGGGAGCACATGTCCGACGCGCAGTGGCAGGAGGCCCTCGCGCGGTCGGTGATGGTGTTCCTCAACGGCGACGCCATCGCGGAGCCGGACCTGCGCGGCGAGGAGATCGTCGACGACTCGTTCCTGGTCCTGTTCAACGCCCAGCCCGAGCCGACGACGTTCACCCTCCCGGGCGCCGACTACGGCGAGACGTGGACCGTGGCGCTCGACACCGACCACCAGCTCACACCCGGCGACGAGCTCGCGGCCGGGGTCGACGTGCGCCTCGAGCACCGCTCCACGGTCGTGCTCGTGCGCCCCCCGGTGCAGGCGGTGGACCCCGTGACGCAGGCGCCGGCGACGACGACGCTCCCGGCCGGCGCGCAACCGCCGGCCCCGCAGGAGGACGGCCCGCCGGCGACGCGGACGGGCGGTGGCGCGTGACCGTCGACCGCGGCCCCGAGGCCCGCACCCCGTCGCGCCGGCTGCCGGCACCGGACCGGCCCGTCCCGACGTCGACGTACCGCGTCCAGCTGGGGGCCGACCTCACGTTCGACGACGTCGCGGCCCGCGTGCCGTACCTCGCCGACCTCGGGGTGACGCACGTGTACCTGTCGCCGGTGCTGACCGCCGCACCCGGCTCCACCCACGGCTACGACGTCGTCGACCACGACGCCGTCTCCCCCGTCCTCGGCGGTGAGGACGGGCTGCGCCGCCTCGCGGACGCGGCCCACGCCGCGGGCCTGGGGCTCGTGCTCGACATCGTCCCGAACCACATGGCCGTCCCCACCCCGGCCTGGCACAACCGCGCGCTGTGGTCGGTGCTCGCCGAGGGACCGGCGTCGCCGTACGCGTCCTGGTTCGACGTGGACTGGTCCGCGGGCGAGGGCGACGTGCTCATGCCCGTGCTGGGCGACCGGATCGGCGCCGTGCTGGCGTCCGGCGAGCTGCGGCTCGAGCACGAGGTCGTCCCGGGGCACGGCGAGGAGCCGCAGCCGGTGCTGCGCTACTACGACCACGTGTTCCCGGTCCGCCCGGGCACCGAGGCGCTGCCGCTGGCCGAGCTGCTCGAGCGGCAGCACTACCGGCTCGCGTACTGGCGGGTGGCCGACGAGGAGCTGAACTACCGCCGGTTCTTCGACGTCGGCACGCTCGCGGCCGTCCGCGTCGAGGACCCCGACGTGTTCGACGCCACGCACGCCCTGGTGCTGCGCCTGCTCGACGAGGGCGTCGTCGACGGGCTGCGGATCGACCACCCGGACGGCCTCGCGGACCCCGGCGGCTACCTGGACCGGCTGCGGGAGCGGTCCGGCGGCGCGTGGGTCGTCGTCGAGAAGATCCTGCAGGGCGAGGAGGAGCTGCCCGCGGACTGGTCGACGGCCGGCACCACCGGCTACGAGGCGCTGTGGCGCATCCAGCAGACGTTCGTCGACCCGGGCGGCGGCGCGCGCCTGGGCGCCCTGCTGCACCGGCTCTCCGGCGACACGTCCGACGCGCTGCCCGAGATCGTCGACACCGCCAAGCGGCAGATCGTCGACCGGGCCCTGTACGCCGAGGTGTACCGCCTGACCGAGCTCGCGGCGGAGGTCTGCCGCGACGACCTGCGGCTGCGGGACCACACCTGGCGGTCCCTGCACGACTGCCTGGTGGAGCTGCTGGTCGCGATGGACCGGTACCGGGCCTACGTGGTGCCGGGCCGGACGCCGCACCCGGCGGACGTCGAGGTGCTCGAGCACGCCGCGCGCACCGCCCGCGACCGGCTCTCCCCCGAGCGCGCCGCGACCATGGACGTGCTCGTGGACCTGCTGCTCGGGCGCGAGGTCGGCAGCGCCGGCCGGACGCGCGACCCGCGCCGCGACGAGCTGGTCGTGCGGTTCCAGCAGACCTGCGGCGCCGTCATGGCCAAGGGCGTCGAGGACACTGCGTTCTACCGCTGGACGCACCTGGTCTCGCTCACGGAGGTCGGGGGCGAGCCGGACCGGTTCGCCCTGTCCCCCACCGAGCTGCTCGCGTGGGCCGCCCGCGCCCAGCAGCAGACGCCGCTGGGGATGACGACCCTGTCGACGCACGACACCAAGCGCAGCGAGGACGTGCGCGCCCGCCTGGGGGTGCTGTCCGAGCTGCCGGTCGAGTGGGCGGACCTGGTGGGACGGCTGCGCGCCGCGTCCGCGCCGTACCGGTCGTCCCTGCTGGACGGCCGCACGGAGAACCTGCTCTGGCAGACGCTCGCCGGCACGTGGACCGCGGACGGGCCCCTCGCCGGCGACCGGCTGGCGGAGTACCTCACGAAGGCGGTGCGGGAGGCGAAGGACCGCACCTCCTGGACCGCGCCCGACGAGGCGTACGAGCGGGCCGTGCTGGACGCCGCGTCGCAGGCGCTGGCCGACGACCGCGTCGCCGGGCTGTTCGCCGAGTGGGAGCACCGCACCCGGACCGCCGTCCGCGCGGCGACGCTCGGGCAGAAGCTCGTGCAGCTCACGCTGCCCGGTGTCGCCGACGTGTACCAGGGCACCGAGGTCCCCGCGGTGGCCCTCGTCGACCCGGACAACCGGCGGCCCGTCGACGCCGAGGCGCTCGCCGCGCGGCTCGCCCGGCTGGACGAGGGTGCCGGCGCGCGCGACCTCGCGGACGAGAAGCTGCTGGTGACCTCGCGCGCGCTGCGGCTGCGCCGGGACGTGCCGGAGGCGTTCGTGGGGCCGGGCGCGGGCCTCGTGCCGCTCGCCCACTCGTCCGGCCACGTGCTGACCTACGCGCGCACCGCCGACGGGGAGCCGCGGGTCACGGTGCTCGCGACGCGCCTGGCCGCGACGGTCGACCGGCTCGGCGGCTGGGACGACCACACCGTGGCGCTGCCCGAGGGCGAGTGGCACGACGTGCTCGCCGACCGCAGCGTGCCCGGCGGGGTGCAGCAGCTCGCCGGCCTGCTCGACCGGATGCCGGTCGCCCTGCTCGTGAGGAGGACGGACGCGTGAGCGCGACCACCCCGGCACCTTCCCCGCGGCCCGCTGGCGCCGTCTGGGCGCCGCACGCCGGCAGCGTGGCGCTGCACCTGCCCGCCGCGGACGACGGCGGCGCGGAGACCGTGCCCCTCACCCGCGGCGCGGACGGCTGGTGGACCCCCGACCGGGACCTGCCGCACGGCACCGACTACGCCTTCGTGCTGGACGACGGCGACCCGCGCCCCGACCCCCGCAGCCCCTGGCAGCCGCACGGCGTCCACGGGCCCAGCCGCGTGTTCGACACGACGCGCCACGACTGGGCCGACACCGGCTGGGCCGGGCTCGACGTGCGCGGGGCCGTGCTCTACGAGCTGCACGTGGGGACCTTCACGCCGGAGGGCACGCTCGACGCGGCCGCCGCCCGGCTGGAGCACCTGGCGGGGCTCGGCGTGCAGGTGGTCGAGCTGCTGCCGGTCGCGCCCTTCAACGGCGTGCACGGCTGGGGCTACGACGGCGTCGGGCTGTACGGGGTGCACGAGCCCTACGGCGGGCCCGCCGCGCTGCAGCGCTTCGTCGACGCCGCGCACGCCGCCGGCCTGGCGGTCTGCCTCGACGTCGTCCACAACCACCTGGGGCCGTCCGGCAACTACCTCGGCGAGTTCGGCCCGTACTTCACCGAGGCGCACCACACGCCCTGGGGCGCCGCCGTGAACCTCGACGGGGACGACGCGGGCGAGGTGCGCCGCTGGATCCTCGACAGCGCGCTGCGGTGGCTGCGGGACTTCCACGTGGACGCCCTGCGGCTCGACGCCGTGCACGCCCTCGTCGACGAGTCCCCGCGGCACGTGCTCGCGGACCTGTCCGACGAGGTCGCCGCGCTGGCCGCGGAGGTGGGCCGGCCGCTGTCGCTGATCGCCGAGGTCGACCTCAACGACCCCGTGTCCGTGACGCCCACGGCGGACGGCGGCTGGGGCATGACCGCGCAGTGGGCCGACGACGTGCACCACGCGCTGCACGCGCTCCTCACCGGCGAGCGTCACGGGTACTACGTCGACTTCGGGTCGCCCGCGACGCTCCGCAAGGCGCTGCGCGACGTGTTCGTCCACGACGGGACGTACTCGACCTTCCGGGAGCGCGACTGGGGGCGCCCGGTGCCGCCGGACGTCGACGGGCACCGGTTCGTCGTGTTCGGGCAGGACCACGACCAGGTCGGCAACCGCGCGCTCGGCGACCGGCCGTCCGCCGCGCTGGACGACGGCGCCCTCGCCGCCGAGGCCGCGCTCGTGCTGCTGTCCCCGTTCACGCCGATGCTGTTCATGGGCGAGGAGTGGGGCGCGCGCACGCCCTGGCTCTACATGACCGACCACCCGGAGCCCGAGCTCGCCCAGGCCGTCCGCGAGGGCCGCGCCCGGGAGTTCGGCGGGCACGGCTGGGCCGCGATGTACGGCCGGGACGAGGAGACGTTCCGCGTGCCCGACCCGCAGGACCCCGCGGGCGTCGAGGCCAGCCGCCTCGACTGGGACGAGACGGCGCTGCCCGGCCACGCCCGGATGCTCGACTGGTACCGGCGGCTGGTGGAGCTGCGGCGGGAGGTCCCGGACCTGGGGTCGGGCGACCGCGCCGCGACGGACCTCACGTGGGCGCCGGAGGGCGCGGACGCACCCGGTGGCGCCGACGGCCCCTGGGGCGACTGGCTCGTCCTGCACCGCGGGGACGCCCGGGTGGTGGTGAACCTCGCGGGCACCGAGCGCGTCGTCCCCCTGGGCACCGACCGCGCGGACCTGCGCGTCCTCGCGACCTGGGCGACGGCCCGGCTGCTGTCCCCCGCCCCGGACGGCACCGCCCAGGTCGTCGTGGGCCCGCGCTCGGTGGCCGTCCTGGCCTGAACCGGGCGGCGCCGGGCTACGCGCGCGCGGCCGCCTCCTCGCGGCCGCGCTCCGCCAGGGCGCCCAGGCGGGACAGCGCGCGGAAGTACTTCTTGCGGTACCCGCCCGCGAGCATCTGCCCGGTGAACAGCGCCGACTCCCCCGCGCCGCCCAGCAGCACCGGGACGTCGCGGTCGTACAGCCGGTCCACCAGCACCACCAGGCGCAGGGCCACGTCCTGGTCCGGCACCGGCCCGACGCCCGTCAGGCCCACCAGGTCCACACCGTCCAGCAGCGCCCCGTACCGGGACGGGTGCACGGTGGCCAGGTGCCGCAGCAGCGACCCGAAGTCGTCGAGCGTCGCGGCCGGCGCCCCGGCGACGGCGTCCCGCACCGCCGCGTCGTCCAGCCCCGGGGCGTCCGTGACGACCGCGCGCTGCCGGTAGTCCTGCCCGTCGATGCGCAGCACCTCGAACCGCCCGGCCAGGTCCTGGATCTCCCGCAGGAAGTCGTCGGCGGCGAACCGTCCCTCGCCCAGCGACTCCGGCAGGGTGTTCGACGTGGCCGCCAGCGCGACGCCGCGGTCGGTGAGCTCGCGCAGCAGCCGGGACATGAGCACCGTGTCGCCGGGGTCGTCGAGCTCGAACTCGTCGATGCACACCAGGCGCCGGGTCGCGAGGGCGTCGACGGTCGGCCGGAACCCGAGGGCGCCGACCAGGTTCGTGTACTCGACGAACGTGCCGTAGGCCGAGGCCTCCGGGCCGACGGCGGTGGCCAGCGACGCCAGCAGGTGCGTCTTGCCGACGCCGAACCCGCCGTCCAGGTACACCGCGGGCACGGCGGCGGGACGGCGCCGCAGTCGGCGCAGCAGGCCCCCGCCGCCGTCGCCGCCGGCGAGCGTCCCCGCGACCTCGCGCAGCCGGTCGAGCGCCGCCTGCTGGCTCGGGTAGCGCGCGTCGGGCCGGTAGGTGTCGAACGACTCGTGCGCGAAGTGCCGCGGCGGGACGCGCTCCGCGAGCAGCCGGTCGGGTGCCACCTCGGGTCGGCGGTCGGCCAGGCTCGCGGTGGTCGGCGTGGCGGGGGTGGAGGTCACGGCCGCACAGCCTAAGCCGGGACCCGGCGCGCGGCGAGACCGGGCCCGCGGGCCGCACGCGGACCGGGGCCGCGCCCGGCCCACGCCCGTCCGAGCCCACGCCCGTCCGAGCCCACGCCCGCCCCGCACCGCCCGGCCAGCTCGCCCCTCCCGGCCCGCCCGCACCTCCCGGGCCCGCCCGCGCCGCCCGGTCCCTCTTACGCCGAGAAGCCAGGACACGCCCGGGATCTCGCGCGACGCCCGGCGTGTCCTGGCCTCTCGGCGAGCACCCGCCCGGCGGGGGACGCGCGCGGGGTCCGCGGGGCAGGTCCGGACGGAGAACGCGCGGGCCCCGGCGCACGGCGAGACCGGGTCCGCGGGTCGCACGCGGGCTCGTCCGCGCCCGGCTCACGCCAGTCCCAGCCCACGCCCGCCTCGCCCACGCCCGCCCCGCCCGGCCCGCTCGCCCAGCCCAGTCCTGCCTACGCCGAGAGGCCAGGACACGCCCGGGATCTCGCGCGACGCCCGGCGTGTCCTGGCCTCTCGGCGAGCACGCGCCCGCGGGGGGCTCGGGGGCGGGGCGGGCGGCGTCCGCACAGGGGCCCGGGGGCCGAACGGGCGCCGGGCGCGGTGGCCGGGCGCAGAACGCGCGGACACCGGGCGCGCGGGCCGGCCCCCGAGGGCGCACGCGCCAGGCACGCGGGCCGGACGGGCGCCGGGCGCGGTGGCCGGGCGCAGAACGCGCGGACACCGGGCGCGCGGGCCGGCCCCCGAGGGCGCACGCGCCAGGCACGCGGGCCGGACGGGCGCCGGGCGCGGTGGCCGGGCGCAGAACGCGCGGACACCGGGCGCGCGGGCCGGACGCAGAGAGCGCAGGCGCCAGGCACGCGGGCCGGACGGGCGCCGGGCGCGGTGGCCGGGCGGGCGGTCCCGCTAGCCTGGCCGGCATGCCTCGCGAGCTCCCGCCCCTGGACGTGCTGCTGCCGCTCGACCGCGCCGGCGCGGTGCTCGCGCCCGGCGGCGACGAGCGGGAGCTGCACGCCCTGTACGCCCACCCCGACCCCCGGGACGGGCGCCCGGCGGCGGTGCGGGCGAACATGATCGCGACGCTGGACGGCGCCGCGCAGGGGCCTGACGGGCGGTCGCGGAGCATCAACGGCCCCGCCGACTGGCGCGTGTTCCGGGTGATGCGGGCGGTCGCGGACGTGGTGCTGGTCGGTGCCGGCACGGCGCGCGCGGAGGGCTACACGCCGCTGTCCGTGCCCGCGGACCTGCGCGCGGCGCGCGCGGCCCGGGGCCAGGACCCGGCCCTGGCGCTGGCGGTGGTGTCGGCGTCCGGCGAGCTCCCGGAGGGGCTGCGGGGCACGGACCGGCCGCCCTACGTCGTGACCTCGGCGGCGTGCCCGCGCCTGGACGCCCTGCGCGACGAGCTCGGGCCGGAGCGCGTGGTCGTCGCGGGCGAGGAGACCGTCGACCTGGCCGCGGCGCTGGCGGCCCTCGCCGGGCACGGCCTCACGCGCGTCCTCGCGGAGGGCGGCCCGCGGCTGCTGACTGACCTGGTGCGCGCCGGCCTGGTGGACGAGCTCTGCCTGACGACGAGCCCGCTCGTGGTCGCCGGTCCCGCGCTGCGCGCCGTGCAGGGGCCGGACTGGGTCGGCCCGCTCGCCGCCCGCCCCGAGCACCTGCTGCACCACGACGGGATGCTGCTCGGGCGCTGGACGCTCGCGCGGCGATAGTCTCGACGGCGTGACCGACACCATCCTCGTCCTCACGGAGGACACCCTGGCCTCGGCGGACGTCGCCCACATCCTCTCGCTCCACGACGGCGAGACGCTGGCGTACCGCGTGCTCGTGCCGGCCGACACCGAGCGGAACGTGCTCGTGTCCCTCGTGGACCAGCTCAGCCTCGGCGAGCTCCGCGAGGCGCTCGACACCGTGCTCGGCCGCGAGCCGCAGCCGGCGGAGGCGACGGCGGACGCCGCCGAGCAGCTCGCCGACAGCCTCGCGGCCTTCGCGGCGGCCGGCGTGACCGCCACGGGCACCGTCGTCGACGACGACCCGCTGCCTGCCCTGCGCTCCGCGGTGGCGTCGGAGGGCGCCCGCGAGGTCGTCGTCGTGACCTACCCGCACGCGCTGGAGGACACGTTCCACCGCGACTGGGCCTCCCGGGCGCGCGACGAGCTGCACGTGCCGGTGCTGCACCTGTACTCGGGGACGTCCGAGCTGGGCTGAGACCCCGCCCGCAGCACCCGCACGCGACCGGTGCCCCGGACCTTGGACACGGTCCGGGGCGCTCCCCCGTCACTAGCGTGACGGGCGTGAGAGACGACGTCGTGCTTCACCCGGACACCGTGTCCCGCATCGTCGGCTACCTGCAGGACGGGACGCACGTCCAGGTGGTCGGGATGCGCGCGGCGGGACGCTCGTGCGTGCTCGACCAGGTGGCCGACCGGCTCGCGACGCTCGGGGTCGGCACGGTCCGGCTGCGCGGCGTGCGCGCCCTGCGGGACCGCACGCTCGGCGCCCTCGCCGTGGCCGGCGTCGCGCTGCCGAGCGCACCCCAGCAGCTGCGGGTGCTGAGCGCCGCGATGGAGTCGCTGGAGCAGATGCTCGCCGCACCCGGTGCGGTGCTGCTGGTCGACGACGCGGACGACCTGGACAGCGGCACGGTCGGCGCGGTGCTCGCGGCCCGGGCGCGACTGGGCACCCGCGTCGTCATCGCGTGCGGCCGGGGCGGCGGCACCGCGGCGGCGCTGCTCGCGGACGGCCTGCAGCCCGCGGCCCGCGTCACCGTCGACCCGCTGTCGTTCGCCGGCGTGCACCAGCTGCTGCACACGATGCTCGGCCGGGGCGTGGAGCCCGCCGCGGTGGCGCGCGTCGCCGCGGCCACGGGCGGGCTGCCCGGCCTGGTGCAGGCGCTGGTGGACACCGCCCGGCGCGAGAACCGCCTCGTCGTGCGCGACGGCCTCTGGGTGGCCCGGGGCGACCTGTGGACCACGTCGCTGGCGCAGACCGTCGAGCCGTTCCTCGCCGACCTCGACGACGACCTGCGCGACGCGCTGACGGTGCTGGCGTTCGCCGGGACGGTGTCGCTGGCCGCGGCGGGCCGGCTCGCGGGCACCGCCGCGCTCGTGCGGCTCGAGGAGTCCGGCCTGGTGCAGGTGGCCTCCGACGGCGAGCACGCGCTGGTCGGGGTGTTCCCGCCGCTGCTCGCCGACTACCTGGTGCAGGAGAGCGCCACGACGCGCGGCCTGCTGGTGCGGGCGCGCGTCGCCGAGGAGCTCCAGGGCGAGGACCCGGCCCCCGCCGGCGTGCGGACCGCCGCGCCGCTGGCCCGCCGGCTCATCGCGCAGCGCTGGGAGCAGCGCCGCCGCGACGCGCGCCGCCGCTGGGAGGCCGACCCGGACGCCGGGGCCGGCGCGGAGCTGCTGGAGGCGATGCTGCTCACCCACGCCCGCCCGCACCAGGTCGAGCACGTGCTGGAGCGCACCCGCGCCGACCGGGGCGACCCGGACGAGCGCGCGGCGTTCCTGGCCGCCCACGCCGTCTACCGGGGACGCGAGTCCGGCTCCCCCGCCGCGGCCGCCCTGGTGGTCGCGGAGCACGGCGCCGACCTGCCCGACCACGGGCCGGCGCTGGGCGCCGTGCTCGACCACCTGGCGCTGACGAGCGGCTCCCCGGTGCCCCCGGACGCCGGGCCGGCGCCGGTCGTGGCGGCTGCGACCGCCGCGGTCCGGGCGGCCGCTCCCTCGGACGGGCTCGCGCGCGCCGTGCGGGCCGAGACGCTCGTGGCCGCGGGACGCGCCCGGGAGGCGCTGGAGCTGCTGGACGGGCCCGAGCCGCGCGACCCGCGGGCCCGGTGGATCGCCGGCACCGCCCGCGGCCTGGCGCTGCTCTACACGTGCGACGTCTCCGCCGCCGCCGCGACCGCGCTGGCCGGCGTCGAGCGCGCGCGGCAGGAGCTGGACCCGGTCTCGCTGCTGGCGCACGCCTCGGTCGCGGGTCTCGCGCTCGCGGTGCAGGGGCGTGCGATGGAGCTCGACGCCCTGACCTGCGACGCCCTGGCGCTCAGCACCGCGTGCCCGCAGGAGCCGCAGCTCGTCACGGGCCTGATCGCCCTCGCGGCGGAGGCCGCGACCTGGCAGGGGCACCGGGAGTTCGCGGAGTCGCTGGCGGTGCAGGCGCGCTCGGTCCCGGCACGCCGCGGGCCGCACCCGTACCAGTCCAGCGACCTCGTCGCCCCGCTGATCCAGGACGAGGACGACCCGGCCGTCGCGGCCGGGACGGCGGACCGGATCTGGCAGGTGGCCGTCGAGCGGCTCGACGCGGGGTACCTGCCCGCGGGCGTCGTGGCGGGGGTCGCGGCGGTGGAGCGGCGCCCCGACCCGGCGCGCGCCGCCCACCTCGCGGAGGCCGCCTCGCGCAGCGACGCGCCGCTGCTCACGCACCTCGCGGGGTTCGCCACGGCCGTCGCGTCGGGCGACCCGGAGCGCCTCGCCGCGCTCGAGCCGGAGCTCCGGCGCGCGGGCCTGCGGCAGTTCGCGGTCCGCGCCGCCGTGGCCCGGGCGGTGCGGCTGCTCGCCGACGGGCAGCCGGCCGCGGCCATCGAGCGGGCGGACACCGCGTGGAGCCAGGGCGGGCTGCGCGGGCGCGACCTGTGCGGGCTGTTCCTGCCGTTCGACCGGGCGGTGCGGCTGACGTCGCGGGAGCGCGAGGTCGCGGTGCTGGTGGCGCGGGGCCTGTCGTCCCCCGAGATCGCGACCCGGATGGTGCTGAGCGCCCGGACGGTCGAGCACCACATCCTGTCCGCGTGCCGGAAGGTCGGTGTGAACTCCCGGGAGGGGCTCGCGCGGGCCGCCCGCACCTGGCTCACCTGCGCCCAGCGCTGAGCCCCCGGCCGGGGCGGGGCGTCCCCGCGACGAGACGCCCCGCCCCGGCTGCTCAGCCCTCCCGGAACGCGATGCCGAAGCCGCCGCGCGGGTAGGTCCACTCCAGGACGCCGGGGTCGGCCACCGCGAGGCACGCGCCGCACTCGAGGCACGCGGCGTGCTCGACGCCGATCGTGCCGTCCGCCTCGCGGGTGTAGACCTTCGCGGGGCAGACGGCGATCAGCCGGTCGCCGCAGCCGGTGCGGCGCGCGAGCTCCTGGTCGACGCGGATGTGCGGCTGCTCCTCGTCGGTGACGTAGCTGTTGGCCGCGAGACGGTCCGGGACCGAGGTCGTCCTCACAGCGCCCGCACCCCCGCCAGGCCGTCGCGGACCAGGTCCCGCACCCGCACGGGCGAGCGCCGGAGCTCGGCACGCGCCACGTCGAGCAGGTGCCGGCGCGGCGTCAGGTCGTGGTCGTACACGCGGTGCAGGACGTCGCCCAGCAGCGCTCCGTAGTCGTGGTACATCCGCTCCCTCTCCAGGAAGGCCGGCGCCTTGGCGTAGGTCTGCAGGTCGCGCCCGGCGGTCGAGCCGAGGAGCTCCCGCCGGTACCCCGCCAGTCCGTCCCGCGAGGTGTCGCCCGCGTCGAGAGCCCGGCCGACCGCCGACGCCGCCGCCACCCCGGACGCGACCGCGAGGTCCATCCCGCGGACGGTGAGGCCGGTGTTGATGGTCAGCCCCGCCGCGTCGCCCACGACGACCATGCCGTCGGTGACGACCTCGCCGAGCATGGCCAGGCCGCCCTCGGCGACCAGGTGGCTGCCGTACTCCACCACCTCCCCGCCCTCGAGCAGCGGCGCCACGAACGGGTGCGCCAGGAAGTGGTCGAACACCGCCGCGGAGTCCTCGCCCTTCGCGACCAGGTCGTCCAGGCGCAGCACCACCCCGACGGACAGCGACGCGCGGTTCGTGTAGAGGAACCCGCCGCCGCCGACCCCGCGCGTGCAGTCCCCGACGACGGCGTACGCGACGCCCTCGTCGCCGGTCAGGTGGAACCGCTCGCGCAGCCGCTCCTCGGGCAGCGCGACGACGGCCTTCACCCCGAGCGCTAGGTGGTGCAGCGGCTCGCGGCCGCGCAGGCCCGCGCTCCGGGCGAGGAACGAGTTCACCCCGTCCGCGGCCACGACGACGTGCGCCCGCAGCTCGTCCTCCCCTGCGCGGACGCCGACGACGCGGCCGTCCTCGCGCAGCACCCCGTCGACGCGGACGCCGCTCAGCAGGTCGGCGCCCGCCTCCTCGCACTGCTCGGCGAGCCACGGGTCGAACCGGGCGCGCAGCACGGTCACCGCGTTCACGGGCTCCGCGAGCCGGCGGTCCTGGTAGTCGATGCCGACCGCGGACTCCGCGTTGAGGAGCTGGAGGTAGTTGCGGGTGATGCGGCGCTCGATCGGCGCGCGCTCCAGCAGGTCCGGGAAGACCTCCTCCAGGCCGCGCGAGTACAGCACCCCGCCGGACAGGTTCTTGGACCCCGGCGCCGCGCCGCGCTCGACGAGCGCCACCGACCGGCCCGCCTGCGCCAGCCGGTAGGCCGTGACGCAGCCCGCGATGCCCGCGCCGACGACGACGACGTCGAAGTCCGGCTCGGCGGTCACGACGCGGCCCCCGGGCCGGGCGCCGCCAGCGCCGCGGTGAGCGCCGGCAGCACCTCGTACAGGTCGCCCACCACGCAGTAGTCGGCCTCGGCGAAGTACGGGCAGCCGGGGTCGGTGTTGATGGCGACGACGGTGCCCGCCCCGCGGGCCCCGACGACGTGCTGGAGCTGCCCGGACACGCCGGCGGCGACGTACAGCTCGGGCGCGACGTGCTGGCCGGTCACGCCGACGTACCGGTCGTGCGGCAGCCACCCGACGCCCTCCGCGAGCGGCCGGGAGCACGCCACCTCGGCGCCGAGCGCCGCGGCGAGGCCCTCCACGAGCGCCAGGTCCTCCTGGCGCCGCACGCCCCGGCCCGCCGCGACCACGCGCGGGGCGCGGGACAGGTCGACCGCCGCGCGCTCCGCGACCCTGGTAGCGGTCACGGTCACGGCCGGGTCGGCGGGTGCGGCCCCGGCGTCCACGACGGGGGCGGAGCCGCCGTCCGCGGCGGTGCCGCCGTCGGTGACGACGACGGCCGGGCCCGTGACGCGCTCGGTCCGCTCGGCGATGCCGCCGAAGACCGAGCGCGTCACCTCGACGCCGCCGTCCGCGACCTCGACGGCCCGGACCATGGTGAGGACGGGCGCGGCCAGGCGGGCGGCGACGGCGCCCGCGAGCACGCGGTCCGCCGGGCGGGGCGCGGCGAGCACGAGCGCGGGCGCGGCGTCCGCGACGAGGCCGGCCACGGCGGCGGCGCAGGTCTCCGCGGGGGCGCCGGGAGCGGGCTCGACATGCAGCACCCGGTCGACGCCGGGCGTGCGGGCCACGGCGGCGGCGGTCCGACCGTCGCCGACGACGACGACGGTGGTCGGGCCGGCGGCGAGCTCCACCAGGCGGCCGATGCGGGCGTCGCCCGCGGTGAGGATGTAGGTGGTCACGATGGGTCTCCCTCGGTCAGATCACGGCGTCGGCGCGCAGCGCCGCCACGAGCTCGGCGGCGGCGGCGGACGCGTCGGAGGCGTCGACCACCTGGCGGCGGCGGGCCCGCAGCGCGGGCGGGGCGGTGCCGACGACGTCCGGCCCGGCCGGCAGCTCGACGGGCAGGGTCTGCAGGTCGAGCTGCTCGACCGGCCGCTTGCCCGCCGCCAGGATGTCCTTCATCCCGGGCACGCGCGGGACGACGGCGTCCGCCGCGACGGCGAGGACCACCGGCCCGCGCACCGCGAGGTCCTCCGAGCCGGTCCCGGTGGCGCGCTCGACGGTCAGCGACGCGGTGCCGCCGTCGACCGCCGAGACCGCGCCGACGCCGAGCAGGGCGGGCCAGCCGAGCGCGCCGGCCAGCACGGCGGGGACGAGCTGCGCGCCGGAGTCGACGGACGCGTCGCCCGCGAGCACCACGTCCACCTCCCCGACGTGCCGCACGAGCGCCGCCAGCGCGAGCCCGGTCGCGGTGGTCCCCGCGGCGGCGAGCGCCGGGTCCGCCAGCACGACCAGCCGGTCCAGCCCGCGTGACAGCAGCGACTTGCGGGCCAGCGCGGACGCCACGTCGGGGCCGCCGACCGTGACGCCGACCAGCTCGGAGCCGGTGGCGTCGGCCAGCCGCCGGCCGACCTCCACGGCCACCGGGTCGTACTCGGACACCGCGGGCTTCGCGCGGCCCCAGTCCACGGCGCCGTCGGGTCCGACGGACGCGTCCTGGGGGTTCGGGGCCCACTTGCAGGCCACGACGATGGTCATCTGGTTCTCCTTGCGTCGGTGACCGCGGGGGTCACGGTCGGTGCGGCACGCCGGGGCCGGGGGCGGGCCGGCGGCGGCCGGGGGGTCCCAGCCGCAGGGCGGCGGACTCGGTGAGGGTCAGGCCGCGGGTCTCGGGCGCCGCGAGCACCGAGACGACGAGGCCGAGGCCGGAGATCGCGGCGCCGGCGAGCATGGTGGCGCGGGTCCCGTGCGCGAGCAGGAACCCCGGCAGCACGTACGTGGACACGACCGTGCCGATGCGGCTCACGGCCATCGCGGCGCCCACGGCGGAGGCGCGGATCTCCGTGGGGAACAGCTCGTTCGGGTACAGCCACTGCAGGTTGCCCGGCCCGCCGGAGAAGAACGCGTACAGCCCGAGGCACGCGACGACGGCCGGCAGCGCCGGCGACGGCACGGCGCCGAGCACCGCGAGCGCCGCGGTCATGATCGCGAAGCTGACGACGAGCAGCCGGCGGCGGCCGAGCGAGTTCGCCCAGTGCATGGCGGGCAGGCAGCCCACGAGGAAGAACGTGCCGATGACGATCTCGCCGAGCGTCGCGACCTGGCGCTCGCCGAGCCCGAGCTCGCCCATGATCTGCGGCCCGTAGGTGTAGATGGCGAACATCGGTGCCGCCTGGCAGAGCCAGATGGTCCCGACGAACAGCACCTTGCCGAGGTAGCCGCGGCGGAACAGGGCGGCGTAGGACTCCGTCCGCTCGGGTTCGGGCTCGAGCTGCACGTCGGCGCCGAGCACCCGGTGCACGATGGCGCGCGCCTCCTCGCCCCGGCCGCGGCGGGCCAGCCACCGCGGCGACTCGGGGATGTCCCACCGCCCGACGAGGATGACCAGGCAGGGCACGACGGCGCTGGCGAGCATCCACCGCCAGCCGCCGTCGACGTCGAGCAGCAGGTACCCCACGAGGTAGGCGGCGTTGGCCCCGAGGTACCAGGCCGCGGCGATCAGCCCCATGGAGACCGAGCGGTGCCGGCGGGGCGTGAACTCGGCGACGAGCGACGTCGCGATCGGGTAGTCCGCGCCGATGACGACGCCGATGGCGAACCGCATGGCGACGAGCTGCCAGGGCTCCGCGACCAGGGCCGTCGCCGCGGAGATGACCGCGATGCCGATGATGTCGACCACGAACATGCGCTTGCGGCCGATCCGGTCGGTCAGGTAGCCGCCGACCGACGTGCCGAGGAACAGCCCGACGAGCGCCGCCACGCCGACGAGGGCGGTCCAGCGGGCGTCGAGGTCCAGGGCGGGCGTGAGCTGGATGAGCGCGACCCCGATGATCGACAGCACGTACCCGTCGAGGAACGGCCCGCCGGCGGAGAACAGCGTCACCCGCTTGAGGAACGGCGTCATCCCCACGTCGTCGAGCAGCACCGTCTGCCGCCCGGGGCTCAGCTCCACTCGACGACCCCCCAGTTGAGGTGCGGCTTGGCGGTCGGGTCGTCGGCGTCGACCAGGCGGAAGTGCGCCCGGTGCTCGTCCATGCGCCACAGCTCGGTGCGCAGCGTCGAGCCGGGCAGCACGGGCGCGGTGATGCGGGTCTTGAACCGCCGCAGCCGCTCGGGCTCGCCCGGGAACAGCGAGCGGATGGCGTGCCGGCAGACCACGCCCGCGAAGCTCACGGCGTGCAGGATCGGCCGGGGCTGGCCGTTCGCGGCGGCGTACTCCCAGTCCACGTGCTGCGGGTGGTAGTCCCCGGAGAGCCGGTAGATGAGCGCCTGGTTCTCCGGGATGCGCTCCTCGACGGCGATGTCGGCGGGGCGGTCGGGCATCTCCACGAGGTCCTTCGGCGCGGCCGGGCCGCCCCAGCCGCCGTCGTAGATGAGGCAGTCCCACGACTCGTTCGTGAACAGCAGCGTGCCGTCCTCGTCGCGGGTCTCGCCGACGTGCTGGGCGAGCAGTCCCTTGCCCGGGCCGCGGTCGTAGAGGCCCTTGAGCAGCACGCGGGTCGACAGCCGCCCCTCGAGCCGGGTGATCGGCTGGTGGAACGTCAGGTCGAAGCTCCAGTGCAGGGACCCGGCGTAGTCGTACCCGTAGTCGATGGTGCGCGTGACCTCGGAGTCGACGATCGGCATGGCGCCGAACGTCGGCAGCACCTTCATGCCCTTCTCGTAGACGTACTCCAGGTCGGTGCGGCCGTCCACGGCGCACCCGGACCCGAGCGCGAACAGGCTGAGGTCCCGGGTGGCGTACTCGCGCTCGAACGGGCCGAACCACTGCCCGACCATCTCGGTCTTGATCGCCATGTCGTGCTGCTCCTCCATCGGTGCGGGTGGTGCGGGGACGTGCGGGGTGGTGCGGGGTCGTGCGGGTCAGGACCGGGCGGGCCGGGCGCCCTCGGCGGGCCGGACGCCCCGGGCGGGCCCCGCGGTGCCCGGGGCCCGGGCGGCCGCGCGGGCGGACAGCGCCCCGGTGGCGACCTTGTAGCTGGCGGTGCGCGGCAGCCGGTCCGCGACCTGGACGGTGCCGGGGACGGCGGGCGCGGGCAGGTGCGCGGCGCAGTGGGCGCGGACGTCCGCCTCGGTGAGCGCGACGCCGGGCCGCGGGACGACGACGGCGAGCACCGCCTCGTCGTAGACCGCGTCGGGGACGCCGACGACCGCGGCCTGCGCGATGCCGGGGTGCGCGAGCAGCACCGCCTCGACGCGCGCCGGGGAGACGTTCTCCGCGCCGCGCTTGATGATCCGCGAGCGCCGGTCCAGGAAGTAGTACCAGCCGTCGGCGTCCACGTACCCGAGGTCGCCCGTGCGCATCCAGCCGTCGGCGTCGTACGCCGCCGCGGTGGACTCCGGGTCATCGAGGTACCCCGCCATGAGGCTGACGCCGGGCTCGCCGCGGAGCTGGATCTCCCCCGGCTCGCCGGGCGGCAGCGCGCGACCGTCCGGCCCCGCGACGCGCGCCTCGTAGCCCGGGCCGACGCGGCCGACGGACGGCCAGCGCCGCTCGCCGGCGGGCGGGTCCGTGATCGCCCCGACCAGGCACTCGCTGGTGCCGTACGAGTTGAGCAGCCGGACGCCGAAGCGGCGCTCGTACTCCTGCTTCTCGGCGTCGGGCAGCGGCAGGTAGTACAGGATCTCGCGGACGTCGTGGTCCCGCTCCCCCGGCTCGACGGGCCGGCACAGCTGGGTGCGCACGATCATCGCGATGGACTGCACGACCGTGGCGCGGTGCGCCTGCACCTGGTGCCAGAACCGCCGCGCCGAGTACCGCTCGACGACCACCAGGGTGGCGCCGGCCGCGACCACCGGCAGCAGCGCGTTGAGCTGGAAGTTCACGTGGCAGGCGGGCATGGTCGTCAGCAGCCGGTCGGCGGGGGTGAGCGCGGCCTGCCACTGCACGAACCGCCCGGAGAACACCAGGTTGGCGTGGGTGAGGACGACGCCCTTGGGGGTGGCGGTCGACCCGGACGTGAACACCACCCCGGCGGTGTCGCTCCCGGTCACGCCGGCGCCGAGGAGCTGCCCGGTCCCGGGTGCGCCCACCGCGCCCACCGCGCCGACGCCCACCGCGCCGACGCCCACCGCGCCCGCGGCCACCGGCCCCACGACCCGCAGCCCGGGCACCCCCGCGTACCGCCCGGCCGCCTCCGGCGTGCAGACGGCGAGCCGCGCCCGGACCCGCTGCGCCACGTGCGCGCACTCCGGCGCCGGGCTGCCCGGGTCCTGCACCACCGCGACCGCGCCGGAGACCATGACGGCCAGCAGGTGGCGCACCAGCTCGGCGCCCAGCGGCAGGTGCAGCACCACGGCGTCCCCGGGGCGCACCCCGAGCCGGCGCAGCGCGGCGGCCGCGGACGCCACGAGGGCGTCGAAGTCGGCGTAGCCGAACGTGCGCACCGCGCCCACGGCGTCCTCGGCCACCAGGAAGGGGTGGTCGCCCCGCCGGCGCACCTGGGCGTGCCACAGGTCGCCGAGCGTCTCCTCGCGTGCAGTGTCCATGGTCGTGCCGGGCCCGGGGACGACGCCCCGGGCCCGCGTCGTTCACCCTCTCCGGATCGTCCCGTCGGCCGCCAGGCGCTCGATGCGCTCCGGCGCGTACCCCGCCTCGGCGAGCACGGTGTCGGTGTCCATGCCGAGCGTCGGCATGGGGCGCCAGATCCGGCCCGGGTGGCGGACGAACTTCGGCACGATGCCGACGCCGCGCACGGGGTCGCCGTCGTGCGTGCGCCAGTCGACGATCGCCTCGCGCTGCGCCACGTGCTCCTCGGCCAGCAGGTCGTCGAACTCCAGCACCGCGTTCGCCGCGATCCCGACGGCCGAGAGCTCGTCCTCGAGCTCCCGCGCCTTCTGGGTGAGGCAGAACGCGTCGAGGTGCTCCTCGATGAGCTGCGCCGCGGGCCCGTCGAGCCAGAGCGCCGCGGTGTCCTCCGGGTAGTCCTCGGTCCCCCACAGGTGGCCGAGGCCGATGCGCTCCAGCAGGTACTTGTTCTGCGGGACGCCGTAGACGCACAGCCCGATGAACCCGTCCGCGCACCGGTACTCGCCGATGCCGCACAGGTTGGGGTGCCGGGCGCCGGGGCGCGGGTAGCGGGTGCCGGCGTTGAGGTAGTCCATGAGGTAGTACGCGCCGACGCGCAGCATCACCTCGTACATCGCCACGTCGATGCTCTCGCCCTGCCCGGTGGTCCGGGCCTTGTGCAGGGCCGCGAGCGCCGACGCCGTGACCATCTCGGAGGTGAAGTAGTCCCCCACGTACGGCAGCGGCGCCATGGGCTGCTCGGGGGTGCCGTTCTGCGCGAGGTAGCCGGAGTACGCCTGGACGGTGAGGTCGTAGGCGGCGCGGTTCACGCGCTCGGGCACGCCGTACTGGCCGAAGCCGGACACGTGCACGATGACGAGCGCCGGGTTGCGCTCCCAGAGCAGCTCGTCGGTGATGCCGCGCCGGGCGTACGTGGGTCCCTTGGACGACTCGATGAAGATGTCCGCGTCCGCGACCAGGTCCAGCAGCACCTCGCGGCCCTGGTCGGTGAACGGGTTCAGGGCGACGGACCGCTGGTTGCGGCGCTCCATCTCCTTGACCCACGCGGTGTCGCGCATCGAGTCGCCCGTGCGGGTGTTCTCGATCCACACCACGTCGGCGCCCCACTCGGCCATCAGCGCGGCGGCCGTGGGCGCGGCGATCTCGACGGCCGCGTAGACGACCTTCACGCCGGACAGCACGCCGAACTCGGGGACGGCGCCCCCGGCGGCGCTCACCGGTACTCCTTGAGCGCCGCGCGGGCGACGGTGAGCACCATCATCTCGTCGGTGCCCCCGGAGATCCGCTCCACGCGCAGGTCGCGGTAGAACCGGGCGACCCGGTGGGCGCCGGTCACCGCGATGCCGCCCAGCACCTGGATCGCGTCGTCGACGACCTGCGCCGCCGCCTGCGTGCAGTACAGCTTGGCCATCGACGCGTCGCCCTTGCCGAGCAGGCCGTGGTCGGCCTTCCAGGCGGTCTCGTAGACCATCGCGCGCATGGTGGTGAGCGCGATGCGCATCCGGGCGATCTTGTCCTGCACGAGCTGGTAGCGGCCGATCGCCTGCCCGCCCTGCTCGCGCTGGTTGGCGTACCGCACGGCGTCCTCGAACGCGCACAGCGCCCAGCCGTAGTCGCACGCCGCCACGAGGAACCGCTCCAGGTCGAAGTCCGCGACGGTGCGCGCGAAGCCCTGCCCCTCGCCGCCGAACCGGTCCTCCTCGCGCAGCTCCACCTGGTCGAAGTAGATCTCGCAGCACGAGTCCATGCGCAGGCCCAGCTTGTCGAGCGGCTCGCGCGTGATCCCCGGCAGCGACAGGTCGACGAACCACTCGGTGTACTGGTCCATGTCGTCGGCGTCGCGCGCCATGACCACGAGCTGGTCCACGCCCAGGGACGAGGTGATGAACGTCTTGTGGCCGTTGAGGTAGACCTTGCCGTCGCGACGCGTGTACGTGGTGGACATCGCGGCGAAGCTGGAGCCGGCGCCCGGCTCGGTCATCGCGAAGTTCCAGATCTGCCTGCCGGTCCCGACGTAGGACAGGATCCGCTCGATCTGCTCGGGCGTGCCGACCTCGAGCACGGTGCGCAGCGTCGGCAGCTGGTACAGCACGTACGTGGGTGCGCCCAGGCGGCCGAGCTCCTCCCAGACCGCCGCGACGGTCGTCCAGCCGGCGTCGAGCCCGCCGTGCTCCTCGGGCAGCAGGATCGTGTCGACCCCCAGCCCGCACAGCGCGGCGACCCAGCGCTGCGGGTAGGCGTGCTCGGCGTCGCACTGCGCGAAGTACGGCTCCCAGCTCTCGCTCTCCATCAGCTCGCGGACGGCCTGGACCATCAGCTGCTGGTCCTCGGTCAGTCGGAAATCCATCGGTGGGCCTCTCGGTTCTCCAGGGGGTGGTGCGCGGGCAGGCGGTGCGCGCGCAGGAACGCGGCGCCCGCCGCCAGGGCCTCCCGGGCCTCGGGCAGCGTCCGGGAGCAGTGCAGGAAGCCGTGCAGCACGCCGGTCAGCACGTGCAGGCGGTGCGGCACGCCGTGGTGCTCCAGCAGCCCGGCGAGGGCCACGGAGTCGTCCAGCAGCGGGTCGAGGTCGGTCGCGGCCACGTAGGTCGGCGGCAGCGACGCGAGCAGGTCCGGGTCGGCGCCGAGGCAGTCGACCGCCGGGCCGGTGAGGTCGTCCGGGCCCGCGGTGTAGGCCGCGGTGTAGAACGCCAGGTCCTCCGGGGCGAGCCCGTCCCACGGGCCGCCCAGCAGGCGCCGCGACGCGGAGTCACGCAGCCCGTACAGGCCGTACCAGAGCAGCAGCGCGGACGGTCGCGGCCCGTCGGCGGCCCGCAGGTGCAGGGCCGTCGCCAGGGCGATCGACGCCCCCGCCGAGTCACCGGCCAGGGCGACCGGCCCGGGCGGGACACCCAGGTCGCCGGGGTGGGCCGCGAGGTGCCGCACGACGGCCGCCGCCTCCTCGACGGCCTGCGGCACCTTGGCCTCCGGCGAGAGGCTGTACGCGACGCCGACCACCACCGCGCCACCGGCCGCGGCGAGCTCGCGCAGGATGCGGTCGTAGGAGTCCAGGTCCCCGAGCACGAACCCGCCGCCGTGCAGGTAGACGACCGTGCCGGCCGGACCCGGGTCCCCGGGGAAGGGCTCGGGGTGGTGCACCCGGACGGGCACCGGCCCGTGCGGGGTGGCCACGACGGCCGACGTGCTGCGCGCCATCCGCGGCCCGCCCTCGTTCCACCAGCGGTGCTCCGCGGCGTAGTTCGCCCGCAGCACCTCCAGGTCGGACCCGGGCCGGGCCAGCCGGGCCGCGAGGTCGGCCTGGATCTCCAGGACCTCCCGCATCCCCGGGGTGAGGCGCGCCAGCACGTCGACCGCCGCCATCAGGCCGCCGCCCCCACCGCCGCGGCGCCCGTGGTGTCCCCGGCGCCCGCGGCGTACGCGGCCTCCAGGCGGCCCCGGTGCGAGCGCACGTAGAGCTGCAGGGCGAGCGCGGCCAGCGCGGCCACCACGGCGATCGCGGCGAGGATGAGGAACACCGTCGGGTACGCGGTCGTCACGTCGCCCGCGGCCTCCGCGTCGTCCAGGATCGAGCCGAGCCAGATCGAGGAGAACGTGTCGGGCAGGAACCCGATGACCGACAGCACGCCGGTGGCCGCGCCGAACGCCGCCAGCGGCACCTTGCCCTCGGTCAGCATGCCGGAGCAGATGCCGAACACGCCGTTGGCGATGAACCCGAGCGCGACCGCCAGCACCGCGATCGCGACGATGCTGCCCTCCTCGCCCGGCAGCGCCGCGACGACGCCGAACGCGACGGCGGCGAGCGCCGAGCCGATCCAGATCACCAGCGAGGACTTCTTCGCCTTGTGGGCGAGCATCCCGAACAGCGGGCCGGCGAGCAGGGTGATGCCGTAGGTCCGCACGACCGAGACCGCGTTGGTGACCGTGGCGTCCGCGCCGAGCGCCGTCATGTACGGCGCCGTGTAGGACGTGCAGGTGTAGAAGAAGTAGACGAAGAACAGGCAGCCGGACGTCAGCAGCACCACCGGGTTGGCCAGCGCCCGCCAGGCGTCGACGAGCACGGCCCGCACGGAGCCCTCGCCGCTGATCTCACCCTCGAACCGCGGGATGAACACCAGCGACAGCACGCCGAGCAGCGCGATCATCGCGCCGATGACCAGCAGGAAGGTCCGGAACGCGCCCTGCGCGTCGTCGGCGAACGCCGACAGCACCCACGTGCCGATGACGCCGATCAGCAGGCCGGCCGCGCCGTAGAACCCGTAGCTGATGCCGATCGAGCGCGAGTAGTCCTCCTCGGTGGAGACCAGCCGCACGAGCTTGTACCGCACGCCCCACCACAGCAGGATCGTGGACAGGCCCATGCCGATGAAGATCCCGATCAGCACGCCGAACGACGGCAGCATCGCGTACCAGAACGTCAGCGCCGCGGTCGTGAAGAAGCCGGTGGCGGACAGCGTGCGCATGCGCACCCGGTCGGCGATGAGGCCGGAGAACAGGTAGACCGCGACGGCGGTCCAGGCGTACGCGCTCATGAGCTGCCCGACCTGCGTGTTGGTCAGGTGCAGCGACTCGAGCTGCGCGTCGTAGAAGGTGTTCTTCAGGTAGGCCGGGGCATAGATCGTGGAGCTGCCCATGCTGACCAGGATCAGCACGATCCATCGACGGGCCGGGCTGAGCCCCGCCGCCCCGACCTCCCGGTCGGCCGAGCCGATAGTCCTGCGCGACATCCGACGCCCTCCTCAGCGAGCCCCGACTCCCGTGTCGGGGCGATCACGGGACAACCTGCCGGGTCCGCGGGGCCGCTCGGGACGCTCGCGCGCCGCCCGGTCGCGCTTGGGTAGGCCGCCCCTCGGCCTTGCGTACCGCGCGCGACGGGTTCGGTACCGGCGCCGGACGACTTTGCGAACCGGGTCACAAGGTAGTGCGCCGTCGGGCGTCGGACCTGGGACCGGGCCTGGGCCCGGGGCCCGGGGCCCGGGCGGAGCGGGCCCTGGGCGCAGCGGGCGCGCGGCGCGAGGGGCCCGGCGCGCGAGGCGCTGCACGCAGCACGCCCCGGCCCCGACGCGGGTGGCGTGCCTGCGTCGGGACCGGGGCGTGCCGGCCGGGTCGGGGCTCAGAACCCCGTGCCGGTGACCTCCGGGTAGTACCGGCGGAACTTGCGCACCTGGTTGAGCGCGGCCGCGAACGCGTACCAGCGCCGGCGCGGGCCGGCGTCGCCCCGGTAGCGCAGCGGGTGCGCCACCCGGCGCGACCGGATGAGCTCCCGCACGCGCCCGGCGAGCGCCGGGTCGAGCACGTACCGCAGCAGCAGCCGGTGCGGGAGGATCGAGTACAGCACCTCGGTGTCCACGACGACGGGCTCGACGGCGCGGCCCAGCACGCGGTCCTCCACGAGGAACCGGGCGACGTTCGCCCCGGCGGCGGTCACGTAGTAGTTGTTGCGCCCGATGCGGGGGTTGACCTCGAAGAACCGGTACGTCCCGTCGCGCGGGTCGACCTTCACGTCGAAGTTCGCGAACCCGACGTAGCCGACGCCGCGCAGGAACGCCGCCGCCTGGTCGAGCATCCCCTGCTCGCGGCTGACCACCATCGCGGCGGGGTTCCCGAGGCCCGACGGGGTGTGCTCCTCGAGCAGCACGTGCGCGGAGCACAGCAGGGTGATCTCCCCGCGGCCGTCGACGTACGCGGTGACGGACCGCATCTGCGTGTCGTCGCCCGGCACGAGCTCCTGCACCACGAACCGGCCCCGGAACCCGGCGGCGCGCAGCGAGTCCCACAGCGCGTCCAGCTCGGACGGGGTGCCGATCTCGAAGACCTTCTTCTTCCCCGGGAACGACACCTCCTGGTAGTCCGCGCTGCTCGCCGCCTTCGCGATGAGCGGGTACGGCACGTCCACCGGCACGGGCGCCCACGCGGGGTCGTCCGCACCCGCGAAGTCCTGCACGATCGTGCGCGGCACGTCCAGACCGAGCGAGGTCGCGACCTCGGCGAAGGTCGCCTTGTCCGACAGCCGGTCCAGCAGGTCCTGCGACAGGAACGGCACCACGTAGTGCGGCTCGAGCTCCGCCCGGTGCTGGACGACGACGCGCACCAGCCAGTCGGAGTTCGCGAGCAGCACCAGCCGGCGCCCGGCCTGCTCGCGGGCGACGCGCAGCAGGGCGTCGACGAGCTGGCGGGGGTCGTGCCCGTCGGCGACCAGGACGTTGTCGAGGATCGCCGAGTGCGCGACGGGGCCGAGCGCCGCGCCGCTGACGACGATGCTCCGGACCCCGTACTCCTCGTGGAACGCCCGGGCGAGCGCGTACACGCCGATGTCGGCGCCGAGGACGACGGGCTGCAGGTCGCGCAGCGCGTCGTCCCCGGGCGCGGGGACCGCGGCGCTCACGCGGGCTGCTCGGTGCGGTCGCCGGACCAGTCGGTGTGGAACGTGCCGTCCTTGTCGGTGCGCCGGTAGGTGTGCGCACCGAAGAAGTCGCGCTGCGCCTGGATCAGCGCTGCCGGCAGCCGCTCGGCGCGCACGCCGTCGTAGTACGCCAGCGACGACGAGAAGGCGGGCACGGGGATGCCGGCGAGCGCGGCCTGCGCGACGACCCGGCGCCACGCCGCGACCCCGTTCGCCACCGCGCCGGTGAAGTACTCGTCGGCCAGCAGCAGCGGCAGGTCGGCGTCGCGCTCGTACGCCTCGGTGATCCGGTTGAGGAACCGCGCGCGGATGATGCAGCCGCCCCGCCAGATGCGGGCCATCGCACCGCGGTCGATGTCCCAGCCGTTCTCGGCGGACGCCGCCGCGATCTGGTCGAAGCCCTGGGAGTACGCGACGACCTTGGACGCGTACAGCGCCAGGCGCACGTCCTCGACGAACGCGTCCCGGTCGGCCACCGCGATCGGCTCGGCGTGCGCGGGCAGCGTGCCGCGGGCGGCCGTGCGCTGCGGGACGGAGCCGGACAGCGCACGGGCGAACGTCGCCTCGGCGATGCCGGTGATCGGCACGCCCAGGTCGAGGCCGTTCTGCACCGTCCAGCGGCCGGTGCCCTTCTGCTCGGCCTGGTCCAGCACGACGTCCACGAACGCCGACCCGGTCTCCGCGTCGACCTGGGACAGCACCTCGGCGGTGATCTCGATGAGGAACGACTCCAGGTCGCCCTCGTTCCAGGTCCGGAAGATGTCCGCGATCTCCGCCGCGCCCGCGCCCAGCCCCTGCTTGAGCAGGTCGTACGCCTCGGCGATCAGCTGCATGTCGGCGTACTCGATGCCGTTGTGCACCATCTTGACGAAGTGACCCGCGCCGTCCGGGCCGACGTACGTGCAGCACGGCACGCCGTCCACCTTGGCGGAGATGTCCTCGAGGATCGGCCCGAGCACGGCGTACGACTCGCGCGAGCCGCCCGGCATGATCGACGGGCCGTTCAGGGCGCCCTCCTCGCCGCCGGACACGCCGGTCCCGACGAAGTGCAGCCCCTTCTCGCGCAGGGCGGCCTCGCGCCGGCGGGTGTCGGGGAAGTGCGCGTTGCCGGCGTCGACCACGATGTCGCCCTCGTCCAGCAGGGGCACGAGCTCGTCGATGACGGCGTCGGTCGCGGGGCCGGCCTTCACCATGACGATGATCGTGCGCGGGCGCTGCAGCGACGCGACGAACTCCTCGGTGGTCGCCGACGGCACGAACGTGCCCTCGTGGCCGTGGTCCGCGACCAGCGAGTCGGTGCGGGCCTGCGAGCGGTTGTGCACCGCGACCGCGTAGCCGTGCCGGGCCAGGTTCCGGGCCAGGTTCCGGCCCATGACGGCCAGGCCGGTGACGCCGATCTGTGCGGCAGGTGCGTCGGACATGCGCGGGGGCTCCTTCGGGAGGCGGTCGGCGGCGGTGCCAGGGACCCTTCACCCTAGTGCGGGCGCCGGCCGACCGGCGTGGCTCGCCCACCCTCCGGGCGCCCGCCCCTACGCTCGGCTGCTGTGAGCACCGGCCCCCGTGACGCGCCACCGGAGTTCCTGCGCGCCCTGCGCTCGCTGCGCGGCGTCACGCTGCGTCCCGAGGTCTCGCTGGAGGAGGCGCCCGGGCCCAGCCGCATCGCCCCGTACACCGCGGCGCTGGTCGCGGAGGTCCGCAGCAGCCGGCGCGACCCGGAGGCCGACGCCCTGGCCACGGGCCGCTTCGTCGTGCTGCACGACCCGGCGGGCCAGGAGGCGTGGGAGGGCGCGTTCCGCCTGGTGACGCTCGTGCGGGCGACGCTCGAGCCCGAGGTGGGCCAGGACCCGCTGCTCGCCGAGGTGGCGTGGAGCTGGTTCTCCGACGCACTGGCCTCGGCCGACGTCGACGCCCACGCCGCGGGCGGGACCGTGACGCGGGTGCTGTCGCAGTCCTTCGGCGCGCTGGACGAGCGCCCCGAGCTGTGCGAGCTCGAGCTGCGGGCCTCCTGGACGGCACGCGAGCCCGACCTGGCCCCGCACCTGCGGGCCTGGGGGGTGCTCCTGTGCACCGTCGCGGGGCTCCCGCCGCTGCCGGACGGCGTCGTGTCGCTGGGGCTGCGGCACTGACCTCGCACGGCGCCACGACACGCCGTCGCGCCGCTCACGTGACCGGGATCACGTGACAAGGCACCCGGGCGCACGACACGATGTCACCCGTTCCGCTCAAGACACGGGCGCGACGGGCCGATAAAGGGGGCAAGTGATGGACCGTCGAGGGGGCGCAGCAGTGAGCTTCGAGCCGATCAGACAACGGACGGGCGTGCCGAGCGCGCCCGCCGCCGGCCGCACCGGTCCGGGCGCTCCCGCGACCCACGCCGCGCCCTCCTCGCGCGTGGCGGCGCTCGCCCCCCAGACCCGCCGCCCGGCCACCCCCGGCGCGGACCCCCGCCGGCGCGGTCTCGGCCAGATGTGCGTCGTCGTCACCGAGCTCGCGGAGGGCGACGGGCAGGCGCTCGTGCGCAACCTGCGACGCCGCGGCTCCGGCCGGGTCATCCTGCTCGCCCGGCGCGCGGGCCGCCGCGACCTCGTCGGCCTGCTCACCGGAGGCCTGCGGGGAGCCGTCGCCACCGACCCGAACGCGGTCGTCGGGCTGCCCGGCACGGCCCCCGGCGCCGTGCCGTCGCCGTTCGCCCGCAGCCGGCCCGACCTGACCACCCGCGAGCTGTCCGTGCTGCGGCTGGTGGCCGACGGCTTCAGCAACCGCGCCATCGGCGAGGAGCTCGGGCTGTCCGCGCTGACGGTCAAGAGCCACCTCGCGCGCATCTCCCGCAAGCTCGGGACCGGCGACCGCGCCGCCCTGGTGGCGATCTCGATCCGGACCGGGCTGCTGTCCTGACCCGACGGCCCGAGGCCGCCCGGCCCCGCAGCGTGCCGTACCGCGGGGCGGGGGCGGCGACGGCCTACGGTTGACCCATGCAGTCCGTCCCCCAGCCGGCCGGCGCCCCGGCCGAGCCCGACGTGGTCCCCCTGACCGAGCCCGCCGAGGGCGTCCCCGCGGTCGTCGACACGCCCGAGGCGTTCGCGCGCGTGGTCGAGGCGTTCGGCGCGGGCACCGGCCCCGTCGCGGTCGACGCCGAGCGGGCCTCCGGGTACCGCTACGGCCAGCACAACTACCTGGTGCAGCTCCGGCGCGAGGGGGCCGGCACCACGCTGATCGACCCGGTCGCGCTGCCCGACCTGTCCCCGCTCTCGGACGCCCTCGTCGGCGTCGAGTGGGTGCTGCACGCGGCCTCGCAGGACCTGCCCGCGCTCGCCGAGCAGGGCATGCGTCCCTCGCGGGTGTTCGACACCGAGCTGGGCGCGCGCCTGCTCGGCCTGGAGCGCGTGGGGCTGGCGGCGGTGGTCGCCGAGCTGCTGGGACTCGGCCTGGCCAAGGAGCACTCGGCCGTCGACTGGTCGACCCGGCCCCTGCCCGAGCAGTGGCTGCGCTACGCGGCGCTCGACGTCGAGGTGCTGGTGGAGCTGCGCGAGGTGCTGGCCGAGCGGCTCGCCCTGGCCGGCAAGGCCCAGTGGGCCGCCGAGGAGTTCGAGGCCGTCCGGCTCGCGCCCCCGCCGGCGCCCCGCGTGGAGCCGTGGCGCCGGGTCTCCGGGGTGCACGCGATCCGCGACCCGCGCCGGCTGGCCGTCGTCCGGTCGCTGTGGGAGACGCGCGACGAGAACGCCCGGCAGCGGGACATCTCCCCCGGCCGCGTGCTGCCCGACGCCGCGATCGTCGCCGCCGCGCAGGCGCTCCCCCGCTCGGTCCCGCAGCTCGTGGCGCTGCCGCCGTTCTCCGGCAAGGGCACCCGGCGGCGCGCCGCGCTCTGGCAGCGCGCCGTCGACGCCGGGCTCGCACTGCCCGACGACCAGCTCCCGTCCTCCCGCGGCCCGCGCACCGACGCCCCGCCGCCGCCCCGCGCGTGGGCCGACCGCGACCCGGCGGCCGCCGCCCGCCTCACCGCGGCCCGGGCGGTCGTCGCGGAGCTGTCGGAGACGCACCACGTCCCCGCGGAGAACCTGCTGCAGCCCGACCTGCTGCGGCGGGTGTGCTGGACGCCGCCCGAGCCCGCGGACGCGGCGCACCTCGCCGAGCGGCTGGCCGCGGGCGGGGCGCGGCCGTGGCAGGTCGGGCTGCTCGCCGAGCGGCTGGCCGCGGCGTTCGCGGAGCAGGGCGCCCCGGCGTAGCCCGGCCGGCCTCACGCCGCGGTCGGGCGTCCCGCGACAGCGCCGGGGTGCGCGGTTAGGGTCGCGGGTGTTCCGCCGGACACCGACGTCCCAGGGAGACCGCATGCGCCACGCCGCCGAGGCACCGTCCACGACCAGCTCCGCCCCGCAGCGCGCCGGGGGCGACGCGCCGTCCGGCCGCCGTGCGGCACCGACCGCGCCGACCGGTCCCGCCGGTCCCGCCGGCCCCGCGGCACCGCCGGCCGAGCTGCTGGCGGCGCTGCCCGCCGAGCCGGCGGACCACGTGCTGCGGGTCGACGCGCGCGACGTGGCGCTGCCGGACGACGGCGGCGTGCTCGCGGTCCTGACCCTCACGGCGGCCGACGAGCGGCGGCCGACGACGCTCGGCCCGCGGGGGCTCGTCGCGTTGCACGAGGCGCTGGTCGCCGTGCGCGGGCGGGCGGAGCGCGGCGAGGTCGCCGCCGTGGCGGTCACCGGCCGGCCGGGCTGCTTCGTCGCGGGCGCCGACCTCGGCGTGGCCCGCACCCTGCGCGACCGGTCGGACGGCCACGCGCTGGGGGCGGCCGGGCACGCCACCCTCCGGCTGCTCGGCGAGATGCCGGTGCCCACGGTCGCGTGGATCACCGGCCACGCGCTCGGGGGCGGGCTGGAGCTCGCGCTGCACTGCGATCACCGCGTCGTCGCCGCGGGGGTGCGGTCGCTCGGCCTGCCGGAGGCCTCGCTCGGCATCGTCCCCGGCTGGGGCGGATGCTGGCTGCTCCCCCGGCTGGTCGGCCTCCCCGCGGCGGTCGAGCTCGCCGTCCTGCGCCCGCTCGCCGGGAACCGGCTGACCACCGCCGAGCAGGCGCTGGCGACCGGGCTGGTGGACGCCGTGCTGCCCGCCGACGGGTTCGACCGCCACGCGCTCGCGTGGACCGCGGGGACGCTGCGCGCCGGGGACGCGGTGCCCGACCGGCGTGGCGCAGCCGTCCCGCCGGTGCCGCCCGGGGAGGCGGACCCGGTCGCCCGGGCCGCGGCCGTGCTGGACGCCCGGCTGCACGGCGCCGCCCCGGCGTACGCCCACGTGCTGGACCTGCTCGCGCGGGCGGGCGCGCGCGACCGGGACGCCGGCTTCCGGGCGGAGGACGACGCGCTCGCCGCGCTCCTCGTGTCCGACCAGGCGCGCGCCGCCCTCTACGCGGCGGAGCTCACGGGCCCCGGCTCGCGCCGGGCCGCGCGCACGGACGGGCCCGGCACCGACCCGCGTCCCGTGCGGTCCGTCGGCATCGTCGGCGCCGGCCTGATGGCGGCGCAGCTCGCCGTGCTGCTCGGGTCCCGGCTGGACGTGCCGGTCGCGATGCGCGAGGTGGACGAGGAGCGCGCCGCGGCCGGGCGGCGGCGCGTCGAGGACCTGGTGGCGCAGGCCGTGGACCGGGGCCGGCTCGACGAGGACGCGGGCCGCCGGCTCGTCGACCGGGTCCGCGTCGGCACCGACCTGGCGGACCTCGCGGGCGCGGACCTCGTCGTCGAGGCCGTGACCGAGGTGCTCGACGTGAAGCGGGCCGTGTTCGCCGAGCTGGAGCAGCGGGTGCGCCCGGACTGCGTGCTGGCCACGAACACGTCCGCGCTGTCGGTGACCGCGATGGCCGACGGGCTCGCCCACCCCGGGCGCGTCGTCGGGCTGCACTTCTTCAACCCCGTCGCGCAGATGCCGCTGGTCGAGGTCGTCGCGGCCGGCGCGTCCGACGCCGCGTCGCTCGCCACCGCGGTCGACGTCGCCCGGCGCGCCGGCAAGACCGTCGTGCGGACCACCGACCGGCCCGGGTTCGTGGTCAACCGCGTGCTCCTGCGGATGCTCGCGGACGTCCTCGCCGCGGTCGCGGACGGCACGCCCGTCGAGGTCGCGGACGCCGCGCTGCGGCCGCTCGGCCTCCCGATGTCCCCGTTCGCGCTGCTGCAGCTCGTGGGCCTGCCCGTGGCGCGGCACGTGCTGGTCACGCTGCACGACGAGCTCGGCGACCGCTACCCCCTGTCGCCCGGGCTCGACCGCCTCGTCGAGCAGGGCCGCACGGTCACGCGCACCGGTCCGGCCGGGCTCCCCGAGGTGGACCCGGCCGTGCAGGACGCGTTCGGCCCGGCCCGGGGCGGCGACGGCCACGCGGTGCTGGAGCGCGTCGCCCGCGGGCTGGCCGAGGAGATCGGCCTGCTGCTCGCCGAGGGCGTCGTCCCCGGGCCGGAGCAGGTCGACCTGGCGATGCTGCTCGGTGCGGGCTGGCCGGCGCACCTCGGCGGCATCTGCCCGTGGCTGGACCGGGAGGGGTGGTCCGAGCGGGTGCTCGGGCGGCGGCTGCTGGCGCCGGGCGTCGCGTCCGCGCCGGCGTGAGCGCGGGCCCGGCCGCTCCTCGGCCGCGGCTCAGAAGACGGTGAGGCCCCGGTCCCGGAACTGCCGGCGCACGCGGGCGACCAGCTCGGGGCTCGGGGGCTGGGTGTCCTCGAGCTCGTAGGCCATGCCGAGGCTCGCCCACTTGTCGCGGCCCATCTGGTGGAACGGCAGGACCTCCACCCGGGTGACCGTGTCGAGCGTCGCGACGTAGTCGGCCACGGCGTCCACGTTCTCCGGGGCGTCGGTGAGCCCGGGCACGAGCACGAACCGGACCCAGATCTCCGTGCCGCTGGCGGCGACCCGGCGGCCGAAGTCGAGCGTGGGCTGCAGCTCGCGGCCGGTGGTCCGCCTGTAGGTCTCGGGGATGCCGGACTTCACGTCCAGCAGCACGAGGTCGATGTCCGCCAGCATCTCGTCCGTGCAGTGCGCGCCGAGGTAGCCGGAGGTGTCGATCGCCGTGTGGACGCCGAGCTCCTTCGCGCCGCGCAGGATGCGGGCGACGAACGCCGGCTGCATGAGCGGCTCGCCGCCGGAGATCGTCAGCCCGCCGCCCGTGACCTCGAACACCGCGCGGTACCGGGCGATGCGGCGCAGCAGCTCTTCGGCGAGCACGGGCTCCCCGCGGCGCATCTCCATCGTGTCGGGGTTGTGGCAGTACAGGCAGCGCAGCGGGCAGCCGGCGAGGAACGTCGTGAGCCGTGTCCCGGGGCCGTCGACAGCGGTGACGAGCTCCCACGAGTGCAGCGAGCCGAGCTCGCCGGCGCGCATCTGCGCGAACTTCTCGCTGCGCTCGGCGGCCGAGACCTCGAGCCCGGCGGTGCCGGCGGAGGACCGGTGGTGCGAGCCGCCGACCACCGGCACGCCGAGCTGGATCACCGGGGCGCCGACCTCGCCGCGGACGTCGCCGCCGTCGGGGGCGGAGGCGCAGGCCGGGACCTCGTGCTCGACGGTGCTGGTCATCTCGGCCTCCTCCGGTGCGGTCGTGCGGGGTGGTGCGGGGCGGGTGCCCGGCCGGGTCTGCTCCCCCGGCCGGGCACCCCGCGTGCGGGTCAGAGCCCGCCGTGGAACGTCCGGGACAGCACGTCGAGCTGCTGCTCGCGCGTCAGCCGGACGAAGTTCACGGCGTAGCCGGACACCCGGATGGTGAGCTGCGGGTACTTCTCGGGGTGCTCCATGGCGTCCTCGAGGGTGTCCCGGTTGAGGACGTTGACGTTCAGGTGGTACCCGGAGGACACGTTGTACGCGTCCATGAGGCCCACCAGGTTCGCCACCTGCTCGTCCTTGGTGCGGCCGAGGCCCGAGGGCACGACCGTCGAGGTGAGCGAGATGCCGTCCATCGCCTCGGAGTACGGCAGCTTCGCGACCGACATCGCGGAGGCGAGCATGCCGTGCGAGTCGCGCCCGTTCATCGGGTTGGCGCCCGGGGCGAACGGCTCGCCGGCGCGGCGGCCGTCGGGGGTGTTGCCCGTGGCCTTGCCGTAGACGACGTTCGACGTGATGGTCAGCACCGACTGGGTGTGCAGGGCGTTCCGGTACGTCTTGTGGTGGCGGATCTTCTCCATGAAGGCCTTGGTGATGCCCACGGCGATGTCGTCCGCGCGGTCGTCGTCGTTGCCGTACTTCGGGTAGTCGCCCTCGATGACGTAGTCCGTCACCAGGCCGTCCTCGTCCCGCACCGGCGTGACCTTGGCGTACTTGATGGCCGACAGCGAGTCCGCGACGACCGACAGGCCGGCGATGCCGCACGCCATGGTCCGCAGGATCGTCCGGTCGTGCAGGGCCATCTCGAGGCGCTCGTACGCGTACTTGTCGTGCATGTAGTGCACGCAGTTGAGCGCGTCGACGTAGGTCTCGGCCAGCCAGTCGAGCAGCTTGTCGTACTTCGCCGCGACGTCGTCGTAGTCCAGCACGTCGCCCTCGACCGGGGCGCTGACCGGCGCGACCTGCTTGCCGGAGACCTCGTCGCGGCCGCCGTTGATCGCGTACAGCAGCGCCTTGGCGATGTTGACGCGGGCGCCGAAGAACTGCATCTGCTTGCCGACCCGCATCGGGGAGACGCAGCACGCGATGGCGGCGTCGTCGCCCCAGGAGGTGCGGATGAGCTCGTCGGACTCGTACTGGATCGCCGAGGTGTCGATCGAGACCTGCGCGCAGAACTTCTTGAAGCCCTCGGGCAGCCGGTTGCTCCACAGCACGGTCAGGTTCGGCTCCGGGGCCGGGCCGATGTTGTAGAGCGTCTGCAGGAACCGGAACGACGACTTGGTGACCAGCGGCCGGCCGTCCTCGCCGATGCCGCCGATGGACTCGGTGACCCAGGTCGGGTCGCCGGAGAACAGCGAGTCGTACTCGGGGGTGCGCAGGAACCGCACGATGCGCAGCTTGATGACGAAGTCGTCGATGAGCTCCTGCGCGAACTCCTCGGTGATCGCACCGGAGGCGAGGTCGCGCTGGAGGTAGACGTCGAGGAAGGTCGAGACCCGGCCCAGCGACATGGCCGCGCCGTTCTGCTCCTTGACGGCGCCGAGGTAGGCGAAGTACAGCCACTGCACGGCCTCGCGGGCGTCGGTGGCCGGCTTGGAGATGTCGTAGCCGTAGGAGGCGGCCATCTGCTTGAGCTCGACGAGCGCGCGGATCTGCTCCGCGTTCTCCTCGCGGTCGCGGATGATGTCCTCGACCGACGGCTCCATGTCCATCTCGTGCCGCTCGAGGCGCTTGCCCTCGATCAGCGCGTCGATGCCGTAGAGCGCGACGCGGCGGTAGTCGCCGATGATCCGGCCGCGGCCGTAGGCGTCCGGCAGTCCGGTGATGATGTGCGAGGAGCGGGCCGCGCGGACGTTCGGCGGGTAGACGTCGAACACGCCGTCGTTGTGCGTCTTGCGGTACGTCGTGAAGATCTTGGCGACCTCGGCGTCGACCTCGTAGCCGTAGGTCTCGAGCGACTTCTCGACCATGCGCCACCCGCCGTTGGGGATCATGGCGCGCTTCAGCGGGGCGTCGGTCTGCAGGCCGACGATGAGCTCGTTGTCCTGGTCGATGTAGCCCGGCGCGTGGGACACGATGGTCGACGGGGTGTGGTTGTCGATGTCGTACACGCCCTTGGCGCGCTCCTCCGGGAACATCGCGCTGAGCTTCGCCCAGATGCCCGTGGTGCGCTCCGTCGGGCCGGCGAGGAACGCCGAGTCGCCCGTGTACGGGGTGTAGTTGCGCTGGATGAAGTCGCGGACATCGATCCCGTCACACCAGGGTCCGGTGACGAAACCGCTCCAGGCACCCGCGGTGGCGTCGGTGCCGGACTGGGGTACTGCGGTGGTGGACATGTGATGCTCCCTCGCTGAGGACGTCGTACTCGTGACGCTATTCACGAGGTCATGGGATGTCTTGGGACCGAGGTCCCAACCCGCGCCCGACCAGCGGGAACACGGACGTGACGGTGCTCACGTGGGCGCGCGCGCGACGCACCCGGCCCTGTCACGTCACCCGTTCCCGGCCCCGCGCGCGCGTGCCGCCCGACGAGGTTGCAGCAGGTGCGGGGTTCGCGCGCGGGAACCCCGCACCTGCTGCAACCTCGACGCAGCGCGGGGAGCGGTCAGGGGGTGGCGAGGGCCGCGAGGACGTCCCGCGCGATGTCCGGGGCCGTGAGGCGCAGGGACGTCAGGAGCTCGTCGCGGGACGCGTGCTCGAGGAACCGGCGCGGGACGCCGAACGCCTGCACGGGCGTGCCGATGCCGGCGTCCCGGGTGCGCAGCGCGAGCGCCGAGCCGATGCCGCCCTCGCGGACGCCGTCCTCCAGGGTGACCGCGTGGTCGTGCTCCCCCACCAGCTTGACCAGGGCGGCCGGCACGGGCAGGACCCACCGCGGGTCGACCACGGTCGCCCGCAGCCCGTGGGCGGCCAGCAGCTCGCCGAGCGCGAGCGCGGTGGGAGCCATCGCCCCGACGGCGCACACCAGGACGGACCGCTGCTCGCCCGGCACGGCCGGGTCCGCGGTGCCGCCGTGGCGGGCGAGCACGTCCACCCCGTCCACCTCGTCGACCGCCGGCAGCGGGTCCGGCAGCGCGCCCTTCGGGTACCGCACGACCGTGGGGGCGTCGTCCACGTCCACGGCGGCGCGCAGGGCGGCCCGCAGCGTGTCGCCGTCGCGCGGCGCGGCCAGGCGCAGCCCCGGCACGACGCCGAGCACCGCCAGGTCCCACATGCCGTTGTGGCTGGCGCCGTCGTCCCCGGTGAGCCCCGCGCGGTCGAGCACGAACGTCACGCCGGCGCGGTGCAGCGCGACGTCCATGAGCACCTGGTCGAACGCCCGGTTGAGGAACGTGGCGTACACCGCGACCACGGGGTGCAGGCCCGCGTAGGCCATCCCCGCGGCGGTCGTGACGGCGTGCTGCTCGGCGATGCCCACGTCGAACGTCCGGTCCGGGAACTCGGCCGCGAACGGCGCGAGGCCGACCGGGTTGAGCATCGCGGCGGTCAGGGCGACCACGTCGGGGCGCCGGCGCCCGATCCGCACCACCTCGTCCGCGAACACGCCCGTCCAGCCGAACCGCGACGGCGCCACCGGCAGGCCGGTCTCCGGGTGGATCTGCCCGACCGCGTGGAACCGGTCCGCCACGTCCTGCTCGGCGGGGCTGTAGCCGCGGCCCTTCTCCGTGATGACGTGCACGATGACGGGGCCGCCGAACGCCCGCGCGCGCTGGAGCGCGAACTCGACGTCCGCGACGTCGTGCCCGTCGACGGGGCCGATGTACTTGAGGCCGAGGTCCTCGAACATGCCCTGCGGCGCGACGACGTCCTTGATGCCCTTCTTCAGGCCGTGCAGGGCGTCGTACGCGAGCCGCCCGGGCGGCCCGGAGCGCTTGAGGGTGCGCTTGCCCCAGGACAGGACGGTCTCGTACCCGCGGGTGGTGCGCAGGGCGTCCAGGTGCAGGGCCAGGCCGCCGATGGTCGGCGCGTACGAGCGGCCGTTGTCGTTCACCACGACCACGAGCCGGCGGTCCGTGCCGTCCGCGATGTTGTTGAGCGCCTCCCAGGCCATGCCGCCCGTGAGGGCGCCGTCGCCGATCACCGCGACCACGTGCCGGTCGTCGCGCCCGGCGAGCGCGTCGGCCCGCGCGATGCCGTCCGCCCAGGACAGCGCCGTGGACGCGTGCGAGTTCTCGACGACGTCGTGCTCGGACTCCGCGCGGCTCGGGTAGCCCGACAGCCCGCCGCGGTGGCGCAGCCGGCCGAAGTCGCGCCGGCCGGTCAGCAGCTTGTGGACGTACGCCTGGTGCCCGGTGTCGAACACCAGGGTGTCCCGCGGCGAGTCGAACACGCGGTGCAGCGCCAGCGTGAGCTCGACGACGCCGAGGTTCGGGCCGAGGTGCCCGCCGGTCCGCGACACCTGGTCGACCAGGAACGCGCGGATCTCGGCGCTGAGCGTGCGCAGCTGCGGGTGGCTCAGGTCGCGCACGTCCGCGGGCGAGTCGATCCGGTCCAGCAGTCCCATCCGTCCACCGCCCCGTCGCCGTCGTGCCGCGCAGGGGGGTCCGCGGGCACGAGGGGTCCACGATACGACGCCCCCGCGGCCCGCGGCCGCCCCCGCGCCGCGCCCGTCGCCGGCCCGGCCCCGGCGCCGGCTCAGGCCGTGCGGACCTCCACCGGCGCGTCGGTCGCGACCTCGGCCCGGCCGTCCGCGCCGACCCGCACGGCGAGCGGCCGCCCGGCCAGGCGGAGCCCCTCCACGGCCACGGCACCCAGCGGCGCGGGCGCGGGCGGCCGCACGTCGAGCCGCCCGCCCGGGACGTCGGGCCGCAGCCCGAGGGCGGCGCCCAGCACGGACACCGCGGCGGCCGCGGACCACGCCTGGGGCCGGCACGCGGCCGGGTACGGGACGACCTGCGGGACGGTGCCGCGCGGGTCGCCGCCGTACAGCTCGGGCAGCCGGTCGTCGAAGCCCTGGGCGGCGGCCAGCAGGCCCTCCGCGAGCGCGGCGGCCTCGCGGGCGTGCCCGGCGCGGGCGAGCCCCTGCACGACGATCGCCGTGTCGTGCGGCCACACCGCTCCTCCGTGGTAGCGCAGCGGCCAGTAGCCGGCGGAGTCCGTCGACATGGTGCGCAACCCGTACCCGGAGTCCATGTCCGGCCCGGTGAGCCGCGCCGCGACCAGCGCCTCCTCCTCGGCGGTGAGGATCCCGGTCCCGAGCAGGTGCCCGATGTTCGAGGTGACCGTGTCGACGACCCGCTTGTCCGCGTCGAGCGCGATGCCCGGGTAGCGCCCCCGCTCGTCCGCGGTCCAGAACGACGCCCGGAACCGGTCGGCCAGCCCCGCGGCCCAGGCGCGCCAGCGGGCCGCCCCCGGCCTCCCGAACGCGTCGAGCAGCGCCGCGCCCGCCAGCGCCGCCTCGTGCGCGTACCCCTGCACCTCGGCCAGGGCGATCGGCCCGGTCGCGAGCTCGCCCGTGCGCCACTGCACGGAGTCCCCCGAGTCCTTCCAGCCCTGGTTCGCCAGCCCGTGCCCGGTCTCGTCCGCGTACTCGAGGAACCCGTCGCCGTCGGAGTCGCCGTGGTCCGACATCCAGGTGAGGGCCCGCTCCAGCGCGGGCAGCAGCGCCTCGACCTCGGCGTCCGGCATCCCCCAGCGCCAGGCGTCGTGCAGCAGGCACACCCACAGCGGGGTCGCGTCCACCGTGCCGTAGTAGACGGGGGGCAGCACGGTGCCCTCGCCGGGCATCGACAGCTCGGCGCGCCGGACCTCGTGCAGGATCTTGCCCGGCTGCTCGGCGGTCGCCGGGTCGGTCGTGGTGCCCTGCAGCGCGGCGAGCGTGCGCAGCGTGCCCGTCGCGAGCTCGGTCCCGAGCGGCAGCAGCATCCGGGCGGCCCAGATCGAGTCGCGCCCGAACAGCGTGAAGAACCACGGCGCACCGGCGGCGAGGAACACGTCGTCGGGGGCGAAGCGCGCGGACATCCGCAGCGTCGCCAGGTCGCCGAGCGCCTGGTCGAGCAGCGCCGGCAGGCGGCGGTCGGCCGCCTCGACGTGCAGCGGGGCCCACTCCGGCTCCGCGCGGCGCGGCGCCGTCACCACACCGCCCGCGTCGGTGACGGTGACGGTCCAGCCCACGGTCGCCGGCGCGCCGGTGGTCGCCTCGACGTCCCACGCCAGGCGGACCGTGCCGTCCGCGGCGACCTCGACGCGGGCGCCCGGCGCGACCAGCTCGGCGGTCACCTCGTCGTCGGCCCGCCAGCGCACGCCGCCCGCGACCGGCTCGGCCGCCGGCGGCGCGGTGACGGCGGCGCCGGACTTGATGCGGTCCATCGGCGTGCCGTCGGGCGTGACCACGATCTCCAGCCGTGCCGCGACGGGCGCGGGCGTCGAGCAGCTCAGCGTCAGCGTCTCGGTCACGGCGCCCGGCGACACCTCGCGCAGTCTCTCCAGCCGGGCCGTGGGGTCCGCCCCGGGGCCGTCCACGGTCCGCGGCAGCAGCACGGCGCGCGCCCGCCCCGGCCCGTCCGCCCCCGACGCGACCGCCTCCGGCACGGAGCCCGAGACGGTGAGCCGGGCGCCGGACACCACGCGGACGTCGCCGTGGTAGACGCCCTGGGCACCACGACCGCCGGCCAGGCCGATCTGTCCTTCCCGGTCGGACCACGCCTGCGTCGGGGCGTGCACCGCGACCAGCAGGTCGTGCAGAAGGGGCTGGAGCTCCATGGAGTACCTCGTCGTTCGTCCGGGTCGAGCGGGGGCCGGGTCGTGAGCGGGCCGAGACCTGATCGTGACCCTGCGTCACCGTGCCCCGGCTTGACACGCCCGGGGCCGCTGGCAACTCTAGAGCCCATCGTTTGATCGCTCCAATCCGACTTGGAACGATCATATGGCCCGCGAAGGAGCGCAGGATGGACAGCACGACGAGGCCGACGCTCGAGAGCGTCGCGCAGCGCGCCGGCGTCTCCCGCCAGACCGTGTCGAACGTCCTCAACGCGCCGCACCTGGTCCGGCCCGAGACGACCGACCGCGTGCGCAGCGCCATCGACGAGCTCGGCTACCGGCCGTCCGCCGCCGCACGCCAGCTGCGCACCGGCCGCTCCCGCGTCGTGGGCCTGCGGCTGGAGCCGGTGCGCGACGGCATCAACGGCGCCGTGCTGGACCGGTTCCTGCACGCGCTCACCGAGAGCGCCCAGGCGCGCGGCTACCGGGTCATGCTGTTCACCGCCCCCGACGACGAGCGCGAGATCGCCCAGTACGGCGAGCTGCTCGACACGGCGGACCTCGACGCGTTCGTGCTCACCAGCACGCACCGCGACGACGCGCGCGCCGCCTGGCTGGCCGAGCGCGAGGTGCCGTTCGTGACGTTCGGCCGCCCCTGGACGGCGCCCGGCCAGGCCCACGACGACCACCCGTGGGTCGACGTCGACGGCGCCGCCGGCACCCGGGCCGCCGTCGAGCACCTGCGCCGGCTCGGGCACGAGCGCATCGCGTACCTCGGCTGGCCTGACGGCTCCGACACCGGCGAGGACCGCGCGTCCGGCTGGGCGGCGGCCATGGTGGACGCCGGTCACGACGGCTCGCTGCTGCGCCGGCTGCGCGCGCGGGTCCCGGACGGCGTCGCCGCGGGCGCGCAGGCCACCGAGCGCGTGCTCGCCGACGCCGCCCCCACCGCGGTCGTCTGCGCCTCGGACTCGCTCGCGCTCGGCGCGCTCACGGTCGCGCGCTCGCGCGACACCCCGCTCGCCGTCGTCGGGTTCGACGACACGCCCGTGGCGGCCGCCGTCGGCCTGACCTCCGTCGCCCAGCCCCTCACCGAGGCCGCGCACCGCGCGCTCGACCTGCTGCTCGACCAGCTCGACGGCGGCGGTGGCACGCGCAGCCGCACGGTCCTGCTCGCCCCGCACCTCGTCGAGCGCGCCTCGTCCCACGGACCCGGCGCCCCGCACACCCCCTGACCCCGCAGCCCCCGCACCACCCCCTCGAAGGAGAGACCCTCATGCACAGCACCCCCACGCGAGGACGGCGCCTGCTGGCGTCCACCGCCGTCGGCGTCGCCGGCGTCCTCGCCCTGGCCGCCTGCGGCGGATCCGGGTTCGACGACAGCGGCGACGAGGAGACCGCATCGGGCGGCGGCGGCCCGCTCAGCATCCTCATCGGCTCGTCCGGCGACGCCGAGACCGACGCCGTGAAGGCCGCCGTCGCCGACTGGTCCGAGCAGTCCGGCGTCGAGGCGACCGTCCAGGTGGCGTCCGACCTCACCCAGGAGCTCAGCCAGGGCTTCGCCTCCGGCGACCCGGCCGACGTGTTCTACGTCAGCGCCGACCAGTTCCGCACCTACGCCGCCAACGGCTCGCTGTACCCCTACGGCGACCAGCTCGACAACGCCGACGACTTCTACCCGAGCCTCGTCGACCAGTTCAGCACCGACGGGCAGCTCGTGTGCGCGCCGAAGGACTTCTCGACGCTCGCGCTCATCATCAACAGCGCCGCGTGGGAGGCCGCGGGCCTCACCGACGACGACGTGCCCACGACGTGGGACGAGCTGACCGACGTCGCCGGCCGGCTCACCACCGGCGACCAGGTGGGCCTCGGGTTCTCCGGCGAGTACGCCCGGGTCGGCGCGTTCCTCGCGCAGGCCGGCGGCACCATGACGAACGCCGACGGCACCGAGGCGACCGTCGACTCCTCCGAGAACCTCGAGGGCCTGACGTACGTGCAGCAGCTCCTCGCGTCCGGCAGCGCCGCCTACGCCGCGGACCTCGGCACCGGCTGGGGCGGCGAGGCGTTCGGCACCGGCGCCGCCGCCATGACGATCGAGGGCAACTGGATCACCGGCGCCATGACCAACGACTACCCGGACGTCGACTACCGCGTGGTCGAGCTCCCCGCCGGCCCCGCCGGCCAGGGCACCCTGCAGTTCACCAACTGCTGGGGCGTCGCCGCGGACTCCGACAACCAGTCCGACGCCGTCGACCTGGTCCAGCACCTGACGAGCACCGACCAGCAGCTCGCGTTCTCCGAGGCGTTCGGCGTCATGCCGTCCGTGCAGTCGGCGGCCGACGGCTGGAAGGAGCTGTACCCGGAGATGACCGCGTTCATCGACTCGGCGGACTTCGCGCAGAACGTCGTCAACGCCCAGGGCGCCGCAGACGTGATCACCGACTTCAACGCCCAGCTCGAGAGCCTGAAGACCGGCGACCCGGCGGCGATCCTCGCCTCCGTGCAGACCAACCTGCAGGCCGTCCTCGACGAGAACGCGTCCTGACGATGTCCGCAGCGGTCACGTCGCCGGCGTCCGCGCCGGTGCGCCGCCGCCGTCGCCCGCACGGCCCCGGGTCCGCCCGGGGCCGTGCGGCCGCGTCGGGGTGGCTGTTCCTCGCCCCGATGCTCGTCATCCTGGGGCTGTTCCTCGTCGTCCCCGTCCTGATGGCGCTGTGGGTCAGCATGTCCGACTGGACCGGGCGCGGCAGCCCGCTGTCGTCCGACGTGTCGTTCGTGGGGGTGGAGAACTACCGCAGCCTGCTGCTCGGCGGCGGGCTCGCGACGCAGGACTTCGGCACCGCCATGCGCAACAACGCGTACTACGTGCTGCTGGTCGTGCCGCTGCAGACGGCGCTCGCGCTGTTCCTCGCCACCATGGTCAACCGGCGGGCGCTGCGCGGGCGCGGGTTCTTCCGCACCGCCTTCTACTTCCCCTCCGTGACCTCGTCCGTCGCGATCACGGTGCTGTGGCTGTTCCTCTTCTCGGCGTCGGGGACGATCAACGCGATCCTGGCGCGGCTGTCGATCAGCGGACCGAACTGGTTCAACGACCCCCGCGGCGTGCTGCACCTGCTGCTGGGCGCGGTCGGCGTCGACACCGCGCCGGAGTCCCTCGCGCAGCACGGGTTCCTCGGCATCCCGCTGTGGGAGTGGCTCGCCGGGCCGTCCGTGGCGATGTCCGCGCTGATCCTGCTGGCGATCTTCACCACGTCCGGCACGTTCATGCTGCTGTTCCTCGCGGCGCTCCAGGCGATCTCCTCGGAGGTCGAGGAGGCCGCCGTCATGGACGGCGCCACCGCCTGGCAGCGGTTCCGCCGGGTGACGCTCCCGATGCTGCGGCCGACGGTGTTCACGGTGGTGACGCTGGGGCTGATCGGCACGTGGCAGGTGTTCGACCAGATCTACACCGGCACCCAGGGCGGCCCCGCCAAGACGACGATCACGCCCGCCTACCTGTCCTACAGCGCGGCGTTCCAGAACAACCAGTGGGGTCGCGGCGCCGCGATCGCGTTCGTGCTGTTCGCGATCATCGTGCTGCTCACCGTGCTGCAGCGGCTCGTGCTGCGGGAGCGGGACACCGTGCCGCGGCGCAAGCGGTTCTACCGCACCCCGCCGGCACCACCCGCCGCCCTCGCCGGTACCGCCGGCACCGCGCCGGCCGCCGGCGCCCCGGGCACCGGGACCGCGAGCCCCACCGAGGGGGACCACCGATGAGCGCCACCACCGCCCTCCCCGCGCCCGCCCGCCCCGGCGCACCGGCGCCCCGGGCCCGCCGCAGCAACCGCCGCGTGGTCGCGACGTCGTTCACCTACGCGGTGCTCGTCGTCCTGGCCGTGCTGTACGTCTACCCGTTCCTCATCCAGGTCGCGACGTCGTTCAAGACGGACGCCGAGGCCGCGCAGAACGCCGTCTCCCTGATCCCGCAGACGTGGAGCACCGCGGCGTACGAGCGGCTGTTCCTGCGCTCGGACTTCCCGCTGTGGTTCCGCAACTCCGTGATCGTCACGGTCGTGGTGACGCTGGGCCGGGTGTTCATCAACTCGCTCGCCGGCTACGCGCTGGCACGGCTGCGGTTCCGCGGGCGCGGCCTGGTGTTCGCCGGGCTCGTGGCCGTCATGGCGGTGCCGAACGTCGTGCTGCTCATCCCGAAGTTCCTCGTCATCAAGCAGGTCGGGATCTACAACTCGTTCGCCGGGCTCATCGTGCCGCTGCTCGCGGACGCCGCCGGCATCTTCATCATGAAGAACTTCTTCGAGTCCATCCCGCCCAGCGTCGAGGAGGCCGCCCGCCTGGACGGCGCCGGCACGTTCCGGGTGTTCTGGTCCGTCGTCCTGCCGATGGCCCGGCCGGCGGTCGTCACGCTGGTGATCCTGTCGTTCCAGGGGTCGTGGAACGAGCTGTCGCACTTCATCGTCGCGTCGCAGGACCCGGATCTCGTCACCCTCACCAAGGGCGTCGCCCAGCTCGCGTCCGGGCAGCTCAGCCAGGGGACGCAGTACCCGCTGAAGCTCGCGGCGGCGGCGATCATGACGGTCCCCGTGGCGGTGCTGTTCTTCGTGTTCCAGAAGCGGATCATGAACCAGAGCGCGGGCGCCGTGAAGGAGTAGCGCCGGGGCCGGCGGCGGCGCGGCGGGTAGACTCAGGCGGAAAGGGGAACTCTCATGCGCTTCCTGCCCGGGCACTCGCCCTCGTCCGACCTCACGTACGGCGACGTCTTCCTCGTCCCGTCCCGATCCGAGGTCGCCTCGCGGTTCGACGTCGACCTCGCCGCGCCCGACGGCACCGGGACGACGATCCCGGTGGTGGTCGCGAACATGACCGCGGTCGCCGGCCGGCGCATGGCGGAGACCGTCGCCCGCCGCGGCGGCCTGGCCGTGCTGCCGCAGGACGTGCCGGGCGAGGTGGTCGCGGACGTCGTGGCGTCGGTGAAGGCGAAGCACACGGTCGTCGAGAGCGCCGTGGTCGTCTCCCCCCAAGACACGGTGCACACGGCGCTGACGCTGATCGGCAAGCGGTCGCACGGCGCGGCCGTGGTGGTCGAGGGCGCGCGGCCGGTCGGCGTCGTGACGCCGGCGGACTGCGAGGGCGTCGACCGGTTCACGCAGGTCGCCGAGGTGATGACGCCGGAGCCGACGACGGTCGACCTGTCCGTGGTGGAGTCCGGCGGCGTCGCGGGGCTCCAGGCCGCGTTCGAGCGGCTGCACGCCTCGCGTCGCCGGTTCTCCCCCGTCGTCCGGGACGGCGAGCTGGTCGGGGTGCTCACCCAGGTCGGCGCGCTGCGCTCGTCGATCTACGCGCCCGCCGTGGACGCGCGCGGCCGGCTGCGGGTCGCGGCGGCCGTCGGCGTCAACGGCGACGTGAAGTCCAAGGCCGCGGCGCTGCTCGAGGCCGAGGTCGACGTGCTGGTCGTCGACACCGCGCACGGGCACCAGCGCAAGATGCTCGACGCCCTGGAGGCCGTGCGCTCGCTCGACCCGCAGGTCCCCGTCGTGGCGGGCAACGTCGTGACCGCGGAGGGCACGCGGGACCTGATCGCCGCGGGCGCGGACATCGTCAAGGTCGGCGTCGGCCCGGGCGCCATGTGCACCACCCGCATGATGACCGCGGTGGGCCGCCCGCAGTTCTCGGCCGTGCTGGAGTGCGCGACCGAGGCGCGCCGGCTGGGCAAGCACGTGTGGGCCGACGGCGGCGTGCGGCACCCCCGCGACGTCGCGCTCGCCCTGGCGGCCGGCGCGTCGCAGGTCATGGTCGGCTCGTGGTTCGCCGGCACGCACGAGTCGCCCGGTGACCTGCACGCGGACGGCGACGGGCGGCTCTACAAGGAGAGCTTCGGCATGGCGTCGGCCCGCGCGGTCGCCGCCCGGACCCGCGGGGGCTCGGCGTTCGACCGGGCCCGCAAGGCCCTGTACGAGGAGGGCATCTCGTCCTCCCGGATGTACCTGGACCCGGAGCGCCCCGGCGTGGAGGACCTGCTGGACCGGATCACGTCGGGCGTGCGGTCGTCCTGCACCTACGTGGGCGCCACGACGCTGGACGAGTTCGCCGAGCGCGCCACCGTCGGCATCCAGTCCGCCGCCGGCTACGACGAGGGACGGCCGCTGCCCGACGGCTGGTGACGGGCCCGGCGGTGCGGGTGCCGCGCGCGGTCCGGGCCGTCCGGGCGACGCCGGCGGCGCACCGGCCGCGTGCTCAGATGACGCCCGCCCGCGCGAGCTCGGCGGCCAGCGCGCGGCCGTCGGCGCCGCGGGCCAGCGCCACGTCCGACGCGTCGAGGCCCTCGACCGCCCTCCGGGTCGCCGGCGACACGGCGGGCAGACCGTTCTGCGCGACCTGCTCCCCCAGGGACAGCTCGCGCACCGCGATGGCCGCGACGCGACCCGGGTGCTCCCGGGCGAACGTCTCGTACACCTGCGGGTCGTGCTGCCCGTCGTCCCCGACGAGGATCCAGCGCAGGTGCGGCAGCTCCTCGGCGAGCGCCCGCAGGGTGGCGGCCTTGTGCGCCGGCCCGGAACGCAGGAGCGCCGTGCCGGTCGGCCCCAGGTCGGTCAGCAGGAGCGACCCCTGCGGCAGCCCCACGCGCTCGAGGAACCGCGCGAGGGCGCTGGCGGTGTTCCAGGCGCCCGTCGACAGGTAGAACACCGGCGCGTCCGGGTGGGTCGCGGTGAGCCGGGCGTACAGCTCGGGCATGCCGGGGACGGGCTTGCGCCGTGCCTCGGACCGGACGAGGAAGTTCCAGGCCGCCAGGTGGGGCCGCGGCACCATCGTCACAAGCACGGTGTCGTCGATGTCGCTCACGATGCCGTGCGTGGCGGCGGGGTCCACGACCTGCACGGGCGCGGGCACCGACGGGGACGACGCGGGGGCGGTCCCGCCGTCGGTGCGGTCCCCCTCGGCGGCGGCCGCCGCCACGTCCACCACCGCGACGTGCAGCGTGCGCCAGCCGGGCTCGAGGCGCAGGTCGACCCACGCGTCCACGTACCCGCCGCGGTCGGAGCGCGTCTCCAGCAGGACCGGCCCGTCCGGGCCGGCGGTGACCCGGACGGACGCCCCGGCGACCTCGGCGGAGAACAGGTTGCGCCAGCCGCGCCGGGCCACGCTGCCCGGGGTCGGGGCGTCGGGCGGCGTGAGGAGGACGCGCGCACGCACCCGCGACCGGGTGGTGGTCCCGTAGGACGGGTAGGTGACGACGCGCGGGCAGTACCCGCGCCGGGTGAGCACCCGCACGACGGCGGCGTTGAACCGGTCCTCGGCGCGGGCGGCGAGCGTGGCGATCCGGGGCATCACCCCAGTATCGGCCGGGCCCGCGCCGGCCGCGCGGCGGGTGCGCGCCTGCTGCGGGCGGGCTACGCGACCAGGTGCCGGTCGAGCCGCCGCGGGGTGCCGCCGCGCACGACGGTGCCGGGCGCGACCCGCGTCTCGGGCTCGACCACCGCGCGGGGCTCCAGGCGCGCCTCGGCGCCGACGTCGCTGCGGGTGCCGACGGTCGATCCCGCGCCGACGCTGGCTCCGCGGCCGACGTGGGCGTGCGAGCCGACGGTCGCGGCCACCTCCACGCGGGCGCCGGGCTCCACCCAGCAGTGCTGGCCGATGCGCGCGCGGGCCTCCACGCGCGCCCCGGGGTCCACCCACGCCGTGTCGGCGACGTAGGCGCTGTCGTCGACGACGGCTCCCTTGGCGACGAGCCCGCCGCCGTTGTCGTGGCGCTGGTAGCGCACGACCGTGCCGTCGTCCTGCTCGAGGTCCTCGTATCGCTTCTTCATACCGCCCCGTACAACGCCGCGGGGCACCCCCGTGTTCCCGGTCCGGTCGCGTCGCGCCCTGTGTTTGGCTCCGTATGTCTGCCCGTTTGGCTCCGGATTTCTGTGTTCGTGTTGACTTCGGGCCCGTGCTGTTGCCAGAGTGTGACTCGCGCGACAGCGATGTCGCGGTGCGGGCACCGGCCGCACCCACCCCGAGGACAGGACGTCGACGTCATGTACCCGCCCGAACGCCAGCAGCTCATCGTGACCACCGCCCGCGCGGCGGGCCGGGTCGAGGTGCAGCAGCTCGCCGCCGAGCTCGACGTCACCGCCGAGACCGTCCGCCGCGACCTCACCGCGCTCGAGCGGATGGGCCTGGTGCGACGCGTCCACGGCGGGGCCGTCCCCGTGGAGCGCCTGGGCTACGAGCCCGCCCTCCCCCAGCGCGAGCAGGTGCTGACCGCCGAGAAGGAGCGGATCGCCAAGGCGGCCCTGGACGAGCTGCCGGCCGGCGGCTCCGTGCTGATCGACGCCGGCACCACCACGGTCCGGTTCGCCGAGCTGCTGCCCCCGGACCGCGAGCTCATCGTCGTCACGCACGCGCTGCCCGTCGCGATGGTGCTCGCCCCGCTGCCGTCCGTGACGCTGCACCTGCTGGGCGGGACCGTGCGGCGGCGCACGCTGGCCGCGGTCGGGACGTGGGCCGTGCGCGCGCTCGCCGACGTCCGCGTCGACGTCGCGTTCCTCGGCACCAACGGCCTGACGGTCGAGGACGGCCTCACGACGCCCGACCTCGCCGAGGCCGCGGTCAAGCGCGCGTTCGTCGCCGCGGCCGCCCGCACCGTGGTCCTCGCGGACCGCACCAAGGTCGGCCGCGCGGAGCTCGCGCGCGTCGCCCCGCTCGCGGCGGTCGACGCCGTGGTCACCGACTCCGGCATCGAGCCGGAGCTCGCCGACGAGATCGAGACAGCCGGCCCGCGCGTCGTGCGGGCCTGACCACCGAGGACCACGCGCCCCGCGCGGCCCCGAACCCGAGGAGAGAGATGAAGGTCTTCCGCTTCTACGCACCCGGTGACGTCCGGCTGGAGGACGCGCCGGAGCCGTCGCCGAGCGAGGGCGAGGTCAAGATCCGCGTCCGTGCGACGTCGATGTGCGGCACCGACGTCAAGATCTCCACGTCGGGGCACCAGCGCATCCGCCCGCCGCGCGTCATGGGCCACGAGATCGCCGGCGAGGTGGTCGAGGTCGGCGCCGGCGTCGAGGGCTGGGCGCCCGGCGACCGGGTGCAGGTCATCGCGGCCATCCCGTGCGGCGAGTGCGAGTACTGCCGCGTCGGCGCCATGACGATCTGCCCGAACCAGGTCTCGATGGGCTACGACTTCGACGGCGGGTTCGCGCCGTACATGATCGTGCCCCGCGAGGTGCTGAAGGTCGACGGCCTCAACCGGATCCCCGAGGGCGTCTCGTACGCGGAGGCCTCGGTCGCCGAGCCGTTCGCGTGCGCGATCAACGCCCAGGAGATCATCGACGTGCACGACGGCGACGTCGTCGTGGTCGTCGGCTCCGGGCCCATCGGCTGCCTCCACGTCCGCCTGGCGCGGGCCCGGGGCGCGAAGCAGGTGCTGCTCGTGGAGCTCAGCCGCGAGCGCCTCGACCTCGCGGCGGCGGTCGTGCAGCCGGACGCGGCGATCTGCGCGTCGGAGGTCGACCCGGTCGCCGCCGTCAAGGAGGCCACGGACGGCCGCGGGCCGTCGGTGGTCATCACCGCCGCCGCCTCGGGGGCCGCGCAGGAGCAGGCGCTGCAGATGCTCGCCCCGCAGGGCCGGCTCAGCCTGTTCGGCGGCCTGCCCAAGGACCGCCCCACGATCACGTTCGACTCGAACCTCGTGCACTACCGCGAGCTGGCGGTGTTCGGGGCGAACGGCTCCAGCCCGGAGCACAACCGCCAGGCCCTGGCGCACATCGCCGACGGCAGCGTGCCGGTCGCGGACCTCATCACCCACAGGCTGCCGCTCGAGCGGGTGGCCGAGGGCATCGACGTGGTCCGCTCCGGGGCGGGCATCAAGGTCACCATCGAGCCGTGACCGGCCACGCGCCGGCACCCGACCAGCAAGGAGCAGGTCAATGACGACCCTTTCCCTCCCGGCCCGCGCGGGCCGGCCGACCACCGAGACGGAGGCGTGACGACCGTGTCCGCGACCACAGCCGCCCCGGGCGCCACGAGCCCGACGCGCGCCAAGCAGGCGCAGGTCCGCATCCAGCGGTTCGGCGCGTTCCTCAGCGCGATGATCATGCCGAACCTCCCCGCCTTCCTGGCGTGGGGGCTCATCACCTCGATGTTCATCGCCGTGGGCTGGACGCCCAACGGCATCCTCGGGGGCTTCGGGAACGCCGACGCGATGAGCTGGCAGGGCGCCGCCACCCAGCTCGCGCAGGCCGACGACGGGACGACGTTCCGGCAGTACCTGGGGCTCGTCGGCCCGATGGTGACCTACCTGCTGCCGATCCTCATCGCCAACGCCGGTGGCCGCATCGTCTACAAGGAGCGCGGCGGCGTCGTCGCGTCCATCGTGGCGGTCGGCATGATCACCGGCTCCACGGTGCCGATGTTCCTCGGCGCCATGGTGGTCGGCCCGCTGTCGGCCTGGGTCATGAAGAAGGTCGACTCCCTGTGGGCCGGCAAGATCAAGCCGGGCTTCGAGATGCTCGTCGACATGTTCTCCGCGGGCATCCTCGGTGCCGCGATGGCGGTCGGGGCGTTCTTCGGGTTCGCGCCGATCATCACGCAGGTGTCGAGCTGGCTGGGGAGCATCGTCTCCTGGATGGCGGACAACCACCTGCTGCCGCTGATGTCGGTGATCGTCGAGCCGGCGAAGGTGCTGTTCCTCAACAACGCCATCGGCAACGGCGTCCTGGTGCCCCTCGGCGCGCAGGAGGTCGTGGAGTCCGGCAAGTCGCTGCTGTTCCTGGTGGAGGCCAACCCGGGCCCCGGCCTCGGGATCCTCATGGCGTACACCGTGTTCGGCGTCGGCGCTGCGCGGATGTCCGCCCCGGGCGCGGCCGTCGTGCAGTTCATCGGCGGCATCCACGAGGTCTACTTCCCGTTCGTGCTCATGAAGCCGGCGCTGATCCTCGCGGCGATCGCGGGCGGCGCCACGGGCATCGCGACGAACGTCGTGTTCGGCTCGGGCCTGCGCGGGCCGGCCGCACCGGGGTCGATCCTCGCGGTGCTCGCGGCGACACCACGGGACTCGTACGTCGGTGTCGTCCTGTCGGTGGTGCTGTCGTTCGCCGTGACGTTCCTGGTCTCGGCCGTGATCCTGCGGGCGTCCCGCAAGCGGGACCTCGCGGCCGGCGGCGGGGACCTCGGGGCGGCGATCGCGCAGACCGAGGCGAACAAGGGCAAGTCGTCCTCGGCGCTCGGTGCGCTGGCCACCCAGGCCGCCCCGGTCTCCGGTGCGACCCCCGCCGTCGGCGGCGACGCGCTCCCCGACCGGCCGCTGCGGTCGATCGTGTTCGCGTGCGACGCCGGCATGGGGTCGTCCGCGATGGGGGCCAGCATCCTGCGCGACAAGCTCAAGAAGGCGGGCCGCGGCGACATCACCGTGGTCAACCGGGCCGTCGCGCAGCTCGAGGACGACGTCGACCTGGTCATCACGCAGCGCGAGCTGACGGACCGGGCCCGGCGGCACGCCCCGTCCGCCCGGCACGTCTCGGTGGACAACTTCCTCAGCAGCCCGGTCTACGACGACGTCGTCCGCGAGGCGCAGGCGGCGGAGAGGACCCAGTCGTGAACGCCGTGCTCAGCGACGACCTGATCGTCCCGGCGGGGCGGGCGACCACGAAGGAGGAGGCGATCCGCGAGGCGGGCGGCCTGCTCGTGGCGTCCGGCGCGGTGGAGCCGGAGTACGTGGACGCGATGCTCGACCGCGAGCGGACCGTCTCCACGTACATGGGCAGCCACCTCGCCATCCCGCACGGCACCGAGGAGGCGAAGGGCCGCATCCGGCGGTCCGCGATCTCCCTGGTGCGGTACGAGCAGCCGGTCGACTGGGACGGCAACCCCGTGCGCGTGGTGGTCGGCATCGCGGGCGCGGGCGGGGAGCACCTGGAGCTGCTGTCCCGGATCGCGCTGGTGTTCACCGACGCGGAGCGGGTGCAGCGGGTGCTCGACGCCACGACGCGGGAGGCCCTCGCGGGGATCCTCGCGGAGGTCGAGCCGGCCTGACGGGCGGGTGGCGCCGGCGGCGCGGGTGCGGTGCTCACGGGCCGCACCCGCGCCGCCGGCGTCAGCGCAGGGCGGCCGCCGCGGCCGCGCGCACCGCGTCGCCGGTGCGGTGCAGGGCGGCGGTCGGCAGCGTCCACTGCTGCCAGTACAGCGTCACGTCCACGTGGCGCCCCGGGTCGAGGTCCACGAGCACACCCTCCCGCTCGCCCGCCGCGGCGTCCGCCTCGGGCAGCAGGCCCCAGCCGAACCCGAGCCGGACCGCGAGCGCGAAGTCCGCGGTGGCCGGCACGTGGTGGCGGGGAGGGACGGCCGGGTCGACGCCGCGCTCGCGCAGGTAGCGGTCCTGCAGGTCGTCCTTGCGGTCGAACACCACCAGCGGGGCGGCGGCGAGCGCCTCCGGGGTCGGGCCGTCCGGGAAGTCGGTCGCGACGCGCGCGGCGGCCACCACGGGCCGGTACCGCAGCACGCCGAGCCGGTGGGACGTGCAGCCCTGGACCGGGCGGGCGGCCGTGGTGATCGCGGCGACCACCACGCCGTCGCGCAGCAGGTCCGCCGAGTGGTCCTGGTCCTCGCGGTGCAGCTCGAACCGCACCTCGTCGGCCAGCGGCGCGAGCGCGGGCAGCACCCAGGTGCCGAGCGAGTCCGCGTTCACAGCCACCGGCAGCACCGGACGCCCCGGGCCGGGGGTGGCGCTCACCGCGGCGCGCGCCTCCGCCGTCAGCCCGAGCACCTGCCGGGCCAGGCGCAGGTAGACGGCGCCGGCCTCGGTCACGCCGGCGGGCCGGGTGCGGCGGACCAGCACCTGGCCGACGGCGGTCTCGAGCGCCCGGATCCGCTGGCTGACCGCGGACTGCGTCAGGTGCAGGGCGTGCGCGGCGCCCTCGAACGACCCCTCGTCCACGACGGCGAGCAGCGCGCGGAGCTGGGGCAGGTCGACGTCCGGCATGGTGGCGCCACGCTACCGCGCGCCCCCGACTCCCCCGCGTCCGCGGCCCCCGGGTCCGCCGGCACGCTCCCAGCGCCGCCGGTCGGCCCGCCACGAGACCGCGGCCGACGCCGCGAGCACCACCGCCCCCGCCAGGAGGGCCAGCGGGGCGAGCCGGTCCGTCGAGCGCGCGAGCCAGGCGTCGAGGTCCGGCAGCCGGTCGCCGAGCACGCTCACCGCCGCGCCGGCGGCGCTGCACAGCAGCACCAGCGGCACGATGGCGACCATCCGCCCCCGCGTGTAGCCGAGCGCGTAGTAGACCGGCAGCTGCGTCCCGGCGAGCAGCGCGTACACGCCGAACCCGACGGCGACGGACGTCGCGACGTCCCCCGGCGAGATCTGCACGACGACGTCGCGCATCTCGGCCCCCAGCACCGCGAGCGGCACCGCGACCAGCGCGGCGGCGAGGTACAGCACCAGCGTGAACGCGTAGCGCCCGGCGACCAGCGTCCCCCGTCCGACGGGCAGCACGGCGCGCAGCGTGTCGAGCCCGTCCCGCTCGCCGATCGCGAACGGGTAGGACGCGCCGAGCGCGGCGAACACCGCACCGGCGAGCACGACCGCCTGCGGCCGGCCGGCGACGACGGCGATGACGCCGACCGCGCCGGCCAGCGGCACGAGCTGGCGGGCGAACGGCCGGACGGTCCGCAGGTCCAGACCGAGAGCGGCCCCGACCTCCCGGGCGCTCACGCCGGCACCGCCGTCCGGCGGCGCGCCCCGAGGTGCACGACGATCTGGTCGAGCGTCGGGCGCTCCACCACCACGCCGGTCCCCAGCAGCGGCACGTCGTCGGCCGCCACGAGCGCCTCCACGCACACCCCGGTGCGCCGGGCGCCGAGCAGCGGGACCAGGCCGTCGGGCGGCAGGTCGTCCGGACCGCCCCGCACCAGGCAGTACGCGTCCATCAGCTCCTCCTTGGTGCCGGTCCGCAGCACGCGGCCGCCGGCGAGCAGGGTGAGGTGGTCGGCGATGCGCTCCAGGTCCGCGGTCAGGTGCGTGGAGAACAGCACGCTGCGGCCCTCCGTCACCAGGTAGTCGCCGAGGATGCCGATCAGGTCGTCGCGCGCCACGGGGTCGAGGCCGCTGGAGGGCTCGTCCAGCACGAGCAGCCGCGCGCCGTGCGACAGCGCCACGGCGATCTGGAGCTTCATCGTCATGCCGCGGCTGAGCTCGGAGACCCGCGACCGGGGGTCGAGCTCGAACTCGGCGAGCAGGCCGGTGTACCGCGTGGGGTCCCAGCGGTCGTAGAACGGCCGCAGCGCGCGCTCCACGTCCCGCAGCCGCCACTCCCCGACCAGGCTCGGCCGGTCGAGGACGACCCCGATGTCCTGCCGCAGCGCCGCCGGCGCGGGCAGCGTGCGCCCGAGCACCTCGACGCGGCCGGACGCGGGACGCAGCATGCCGAGCAGCGTGCGGATCGTCGTCGTCTTGCCCGCGCCGTTGGGGCCCACGAGGCCCATGACGTAGCCGGCGGGCAGGCGCAGGCTGACGTCCTGGAGGGTGAAGGCGCCGACCGGGACCGTGACGTGGTCCAGCACGACCGCGTCGCCGCTCACCGCCGGGCCCCCTCGGCCTCGGCGAGCACGACGTCGAGCATCTCGACCAGGCCGTCCCGGTCCACGCCCGCGAGCCGGGCGGCGTCGGCGGCCGCGCCGAGGGCGTCCTCGACGCGGCGCAGCACCTGCTCGCGGACCAGCGCGGTGTCCACCGGCAGCACGTACGCGCCCTTGCCGGGGACGGTCGTGATGAAGCCGGCGGCCTCGAGCTCGGCGTACGCCCGCGTGGTGGTGATGACGGAGATCCGCAGGTCGCGGGCGAGCGCCCGGACGGACGGCAGCGCGTCGCCGTCGTGCAGGTCGCCCGCGAGCACCGCGACCTTGATCTGCTCGGCGACCTGCTCGTACAGCGGCGCGTCGGCGCTGTTGGAGACCACGATCCGCACGGAGCCACCTCCTCTACTGTTCATATGCAGTATGCACAGTAGACCCCGCTCGCCCCGTGCGTCAGCGGGACCTCCGGCCCACGTCGTGCATCAGTCGCGCTGATGGAGCATCGCGGACAGTCGTTGGACTGATGCGGGCGCGCGCGCCTACCGTCGGCGCGTGCCCGCCGCCCTCGCCACCGCCCTGACGGGGCTCCTCCTCGGCCTGTCGCTCATCGTGGCGATCGGGGCGCAGAACGCGTTCGTCCTCCGGACCGGGCTGCAGGGCACACACGTCCTGCCCGTCGTCGCCGTGTGCGCCCTGTCGGACGCGGTGCTCATCGCCGCGGGCGTCGCCGGGCTCGGCGTGCTGGTCGACCGCGCGCCCGTCGTCCTCACGGTGGCCCGGCTCGCCGGTGCCGCGTTCCTGCTCGGCTACGCCGCCCTCGCCGCGCGACGCGCGTGGCGGCCGGCCGGGGACGCGCTCGACGCCGCCGGAGGCAGCGCCCCCGCCCGGCTGTGGCCCGTGATCGCGACCTGCCTCGCCCTGACCTGGCTGAACCCGCACGTCTACCTGGACACGGTCGTGCTGCTCGGGTCCGTGGCCGGCACCCACGGCGGGCTCCGGTGGTGGTTCGCCGCCGGCGCGGCGGCCGGCAGCGTGCTGTGGTTCACCGGCCTCGGCTACGGCGCACGCCTGCTGCGGCCGCTGTTCGCCCGGCCCGGCGCGTGGCGGGTGCTCGACGCCGCCATCGCGCTCGTCATGGCCGCGATCGCGGTGAGCCTGCTGCGCGGGCTCTGAGGACGCGGGGCTCAGCGCTCCGGGCGGCCCTGCTCCCGCGTCCGGCGCCAGCGCCGCAGCCGCTCGTCGACCCGCCGGTCCACGTGAGCGCCCACCTGGGCCGACACCTGGGCGTCGATCAGCGCCCGGAGCTGGCGGCGCTCGGCCCGCAGGAACGCCATGTGCTCCAGGTGCAGCGACCGCGACGTCGCGACCACCATCCCGATCATCACCACGCTGAACGGCAGGGCGATGAGGATCGCCGCCGTCTGGAGCGCGCCCAGCCCGCCCGCCAGCAGCAGCGCGATGGCCAGCACACCGCCCAGGCCCGCCCACACGACGCGCAGCGCGGTGCGCGGGTGCGGGTCCCCGCCGGCCGCCAGCATGGCGACCACCAGCGCGCCGGAGTCCGCGGACGTGATGAAGAACAGCGCCACCAGGATGATGGCCCCGATCGACAGCGCCGCCCCGCCCGGCAGCCCCGACAGCACGTCGAACAGCGCGTTCTCCGGCACCACCTCACCGTCGGCGCCCACCAGGCCGCCGCCCCCGAACAGCTCCCGGTACAGGGCCGTCCCGCCGAGCACGGAGAACCACAGGAAGCACACCAGCGTCGGGACGAGCAGCACCCCGCCCACGAACTCGCGCACCGTGCGGCCGCGCGAGATCCGCGCGATGAACACCCCGACGAACGGGGACCAGGAGATCCACCAGCCCCAGTAGAACGTCGTCCAGGCCGCCTGCCACTCCTGCCCCGCCTCGCCGGCGTACGCGGACGCGTTGAACATGAGCGGGACCACCGACGCCAGGTACGCGCCGATGGACTGCACGAACTCGCGCAGCAGGAACAGGGTCGGCCCGAGCACGAGCACGGCGACCAGCAGCACGCCGGCGAGCGACACGTTGATGTTGGACAGCCACTTCAGCCCGCGGTCCAGGCCGGAGACGACCGACAGCGTCGCCAGCGCCGTGATGCCGACGATCAGGGCGATCTGCAGGCCCGTCGAGGACGTCGCGATGCCCGTGTGCTCCAGTCCCGCCGTGATCTGCAGCACGCCGAGGCCCAGGGAGGTCGCGACGCCGAACACCGTGCCGACGACGGCGGCGACGTCCACCGCGTCCCCGATCGGACCGCGCGCCCGCCTGCCCAGGATCGGCTCGAGGGCCCACCGGATCGACACGGGGTGACCCTTGCGGTGCACCGAGTACGCGATCGCGACGCCCACGACGACGTAGATCGCCCAGGCGCTCAGGCCCCAGTGCAGGTAGGTCTGCGTCATCGCCTGCTGCGCCAGCTCCTCCGGGGTGCCCGTCACGCCGGGCTTCGGGCTCGCGTAGTGGCTCAGCGGCTCCGCGACGCCCCAGAACACCAGGCCGATGCCCATGCCGGTCGCGAACAGCATCGCGAACCAGCTCCCCAGCGGGTACTCCGGCTCGTCGTCGTCCTTGCCCAGCGTGATGTCGCCCCACCGCCCGACGCCCAGCCAGATCGCGAACGCGACGAAGCCCGCCACCAGGGCCACGTAGTACCAGCCGAACGCGCTGATGACGTCGGACTGCACCCGCCCGATCACGTCGCCCGCGGTGTCGGGGAACGCGATCGTCAGGCCCGCGACCAGGGTGACGACCGCGGCCGAGCCCCAGAACACCGCGGGGTTGGTCCCCCAGGGGCCGCGGCGTGACCCGTCCGCGCCGGGCGGCCCCTGCTGGGTCTGCGTGGTCGACGTGCTCACGTCGGGCTCCTCTCGCGGGCTGCTTCGCGCGGTGCTCACCCTAGCCAGGGCCACCCGACCCGGCCCGCCGTGCGGAGGGACGCTGCGTGACCTGCTGGGCCGCCGCCGGGGACGGTCGCGACAGCCCGCGGGTGAGCCCCCGCAGAGCGGGCCCGCGCACCGCGCAGGCACCCGCGCCCGTCGAGACGGCTCACCGGGCGTTCCGGTCGAGTGCCAGCCGCATGCGCCCCCTTGTCTCCCGAGCACTGGTTCGGGACGATCACGTACCGCGATGTCCAGGGTGAGGGGGTCGAGATGGCCACGCGGAGCCCGGTCCGTGCACCGTTCGGGTCGATCGGCGACACGTACGCACCGCGCGGACCACAGTCGCCATGCGGGACCCGTAGTGAGTGACGACATCTGGACCGCCTTGATCGGCCAGATCTCACCGGTGCTCACGATCGTCGCTCTGCTGGGGGTGACGTGGTGGCTACGCAAGCAGGTCAAGGATCTCGCAGCACGAGCCACGAGACTAGGCATTGCGGGCATCGTCGAGATCTCGGCCGAGCCGCTGCGCAACGCGCCGGCCGGAGCTCCGCTGACCGAGGGAGACGTACGCATCGTCGACCTCCGCGTGCAGCGAAACCGCGAGCGGATCGCGCGGATGCGGCTGCTGTGGGTCGACGACCTCCCGCGGAACAACCAGGTGGAGCGCCGCTACCTGCGCGACGTGGGTGTCGAGATCACGATCGCGACCAGCACCGAGCAGGCGCTGTCGCAGCTGGAGCGGGCGGAGCCCACAGTCGTCGTGACCGACATCGACCGGCCCGAGTCGACGACGGCGGGCCTCGAGCTCGGGCAGAGACTTGCGAGGGAATGGCCGCAGCTCCCCGTGATCGGATACGTCAGCAAGATTCGACCTCAGACGCCGCCCGGATTCTTCGGGATCACGGACCGACCTGATGAGCTCGTGCACTTGCTCCTCGATGTCGCCGAGCGGCAAGGGTAGCGGCCCCACCACCTGCGGCTCCGTCGTCCGTCCCGGTCGCCCAACCGAGAACAGCGCTCGCCCTGTTCTCGGTTGTCGGCGGGTTCCCTGCCGCGGCTGTGCTGCAGCTGCTCCCCGCCCGATCGTCGACGCCGACGTCCCGCGCCCATCGCAGATCCCGGGCTCACGGACTCTCCGTGCGGCTCCCGACGCGCCGGGTCGCCCACGTCGCCACGGCCACCGCGGACGCGACGTTGAGCGAGTCGACCCCGCCCGCCATCGGGATCCGCACCGTCAGGTCGCACGCCGCGATCGTCTGCCGCTTCAGGCCGTCGCCCTCGGTGCCGAACACCATGGCCAACCGGGCCGGCGGGTCCGCCGCGAGGTCGTCCAGACCGACCGACTCGTCGTCCAGCGCGAGCGCGGCGACGGTGAAGCCCCGCTCGTGCAGCAGCTCGACACCGTCCGCGGCGCCCCCGCGCGGACCGTGCGGCCAGTGCTCGAACCGCGTCCACGGGACCTGGAACACCGTGCCCATCGACACCCGGATCGCCCGGCGGTACAGCGGGTCGGCGCACGACGGCGTGACGAGCACCGCGTCGACGCCCATCGCCGCGCAGGCCCGCATCGCCGCACCGACGTTCGTGTGGTCGACGACGTCCTCCAGCACCGCCACCCGCCGCGCGCCCTCGAGCACCGAGGCCACCGACGGCAGCGGCGGCCGGTGCATCGCGGCGAGCGCGCCCCGGTGCACGTGGAAGCCGGTGATGGCCTCCAGCACGGGCGGGTCCGCGACGTACACGCGCACCGGCTCGCCGTCCGGGTCGCGCGCCTCGAGCATCGCCCGCAGGTCCGGCAGCCAGCGCGGGGACACGAGCACCGACCGCGGCCGGTGCCCCGCGGCGAGGGCCCGGCCGAGCACCGTCGAGCTCTCCGCGATGTACAGGCCCTTCTCGGGCTCGTGCCGCGAGCGGAGCGCGACGTCGGTCAGCGCGACGTAGTCGGCGAGCCGCTCGTCGTGGGGGTCGGTCAGGGGGACGAGGTCGAGCGCGGGCACCCGCCCATCCTCCCCGACGACCGGGTCAGCCGAGGAACGCGAGCGCGGCGGCGACCAGCAGCCGGCGCCCGGCCGCGATCGTCGGGTCGTCGAGCGGCGCGAACTGCGCGCTGTGGTTGCCCGGCACCTCCGGCGAGAGGCCCGAGTCGATGCCCTCGGGGAACAGCGCCGGGTCGGGGCCGCCCCAGAACCAGAACGCGTAGGGCACCGGGTCGCCGTCGTACCGGCCGCGAGGCAGGCCGTACTCGGAGAAGTCCTCGGAGCCCATGAGCGGCTCGGCGGTCCTCACGGTGCCGGCCGGCATCACGGCCCGCTGCGCCGCCATGACCCGGTCCACGACGTCCGGGTCGTTGACCGTCGCCGGCGGGTTCTCCCGCAGCGTGACCGTCGGCGGCTGCGGGCACCCCGCGGCGGCGGCCTCCGCCTCCACCACCCGCCGCACCGACGCGACGAGCCGCGCCATCGTGGCGTCCGAGCGGGCGCGCAGGTTGACCGTGAACGTCGCGGTGTCCGGGATGATGTTCGACTTCGTGCCGGCGTGGAAGGTCGCGACGGTCACCACGACCGGGTCGTCCGGCGAGGTCTCGCGCGACGCGATCGCCTGCAGGCGCGTCACGGCGTACGCCGCGGTGAGCACCGGGTCGACGGTGACGAACGGGCGGGAGCCGTGACCGCCGCGTCCGTGGACGGTGACGTCGAGCGTGCACGCCGCCGCCATCAGCAGGCCGCGGGCGTGGTGGCTGACTCCCGCCGGCAGCGCCCCGACGTGCTGGCCGAGCGCCACGTCGGGCTTCGGGAACCGCGTGAACAGGCCGTCCTCCAGCATCGCGGACGCGCCGGACGCCGTCTCCTCGGCGGGCTGGCCGACCACCAGGAGCGTGCCGTGCCACTGCTCGCGGGCGCCGGCGAGCGCGTCCACGGCCGCCGCCAGCGCGGTGACGTGCATGTCGTGGCCGCAGGCGTGCATCGTCGGGACGGTGTCGCCGGCCGGGTCCACGTCGGTGTGCCGGCTCTGGTACGGCAGCCCCGTCTCCTCCCGGACCGGCAGGCCGTCCATGTCGGCGCGGAGCATGACCACCGGGCCGTCCCCGTTCCGGAGCACCCCGACCACGCCGGTCCCGCCGACGCCCTCGGTGACCTCCAGACCCGACGCCCGGAGCTCCGCGGCGAGCGCGGCGGCGGTGCGGTGCTCGCGGCCCGAGAGCTCGGGGTGCGCGTGCAGGTCGCGGTAGAGCGCGCGCCAGTGCTCGGTGCGCGGGTCGGCGGCGTCGAGGACACGGGCGGCGCGGGCGGGGTCGGGGGCGCCGTCGGGGTGGGTGGCGGACATGCGGGCGGGGCTCCTCCGGGCAGGTGACGGGTCCTGCGCACCGTACCCGGGGGACCGCGGGCGGCGCGTGCGCCTCAGAGCGCCGCCGCCACCGCGGGTCGTTCGCGCCGCCACGCCCGGGCGCCCGCCAGGGCGGCGACGCCGCCGGCCACCGCGATGACCGGCACGATGACGAACGCCGTGTGCGACCCGACGGCGTCGGCCAGCGCCCCCAGCAGGAACGGCGCGATGCCGATGGCCAGCCCGCCGGCCACCGTGGCGCGGGCCTGCGCGGAGTCGGTGGCGCCCGCGGACGCGCCGAGCAGCAGCGAGATGCCGAGGGGGTAGTGCGCGCCGTACCCGAGCCCCGCGAGGAACAGCCCCGCGAGCGCCACCGACGCGCTGGTGGCCGTCCACAGCACCGCCCAGCCGGCGACCGCGACGCCGAACGCCCCCGCCAGCAGCCGCGCCGGCGACACCCGCAGCGACAGCGGCCCGACGACGAACCGGATGAGGGTCATGCCGGCGACCAGGCCCGCGGTCGTGGCGGTCGCGATGCCCGCGCCGGCCCCGGTGCGCTCCCGCACGAGGTCGGTGGCCCAGTACGTGGTGGCGTTCTCGATCGCGATCGCGGCGACGATGGTGACGAGGAACCAGCGCGAGGCGTGCACGGCCCGCTGCGTCGCGGCGGCGGGGACGGCCCGGGCCGCGTCCGCGGCGGGTGCGGCGTCCGCGGCGGGTGCGGCAGCCGCGGCGGTCGCCGGCACGGCGTCCGCGTCCGGGTCCGTCGCGGGGGCGCCGGTCACGACCGCGGCCGGTGCGGTCCGGCCCCGGCCGAGCGCGCCGTCGGCGGGCAGGCGCCGGATGAGCAGCGCGGTCACCAGCGCGATCACGCCGGTCACGGCTACCGCCGGGCGCCAGCCCCAGCCGATCGCGACGCACGCGCCGACGGCGAGCGGCCCCAGCAGCCCGAGCCCCGACCCGACGCCGTTCGCCTCCGTCACCGCGGCGGACGCGGCGCGGCCGTGGTGGTCGGCCAGCCCGGTCTGCGAGGCGCTGATGAGCATGTTGCCGCCGACGGCCAGCACCACGACGGCGGCCAGGGTGAGGGCCAGCAGCGTCCCGGTCGTCAGCAGGGCGGTGCCCACGGCGACGACCGCGCCGGCGCCGACCGCGACCGCGCGACGCCCGAACCGCCGCACGGCGCGCGGCGTGAGGGCCGCGGCCACCACCGCCCCGACGGCCATCGCGGTGCCGTGCAGACCCGCCTGGGCGTGGGACACGTCGAGCTCGCGCGCGAGCAACGGCACGCTCGGGTTGAACGAGTAGAGGAACCAGCCCCACGTGACGAACGACCCGTAGAGGGTGAGCGTGAACCGGTCCCGGTGGAGCCGCGGCGCGTCCGCCGCGGTGCGTGTCGTCACGCGCCGACCCTACTGGTCACGGCCGGGCGGGCGGCGGGCCCTCCGGCCCGGTGGCACGTGGGCGCCACCGGGCCGGGAGCGGTCGGCTCAGTCCTCGACGGACGCGGCCGCCGCGGCGAACTGGCTGGCGTACAGCCGGGCGTACGCCCCGCCCGCGGCCAGCAGCTCGTCGTGCGAGCCCTGCTCGACGATGGCGCCGCGCTCCATCACGAGGATCACGTCGGCGTCGCGGATCGTCGACAGCCGGTGCGCGATGACGAACGACGTCCGCCCGGAGCGCAGCGCGTTCATCGCCTGCTGCACGAGCACCTCGGTGCGGGTGTCCACCGACGACGTCGCCTCGTCGAGCACGAGGATCGCCGGGTCCGCCAGGAACGCCCGGGCGATCGTCAGCAGCTGCTTCTCGCCGGCCGAGAGGTTCGCGGCCTCGTCGTCGATCACGGTGTCGTAGCCGTCGGGCAGCGCCCGCACGAACTGGTCGACGTGCGTGGCGACCGCGGCCTCGACCAGCCGGTCCTCGTCCACGTCCTCGACCCCGTAGGCGATGTTGTCGCGGATCGTGCCGCCGAACAGCCACGTGTCCTGCAGCACCATGCCGACCTGCGAGCGCAGGTCGTCCCGGGTGAGGCTCCGGGTGTCGACGCCGTCGAGCGTGATCCGGCCGCCGTCGATCTCGTAGAACCGCATGAGCAGGTTGACCAGCGTGGTCTTGCCCGCCCCGGTCGGGCCGACGATCGCGACCGTCCGCCCCGGCTCGGCGACCAGCGACAGGTCGTCGATGAGCGGCGTCTCCGGCACGTACCGGAACGACACGTCCTCGAAGACGACGCGCCCCGCGACGCGCTCCGGCAGCCGCTCGGGCCGGGCCGGGTCCGGGTCCTGCTCCGGCGCGTCGAGCAGGTCGAACACCCGCTCCGCCGACGCGACGCCGGACTGCAGCAGGTTCATCATCGACGCGATCTGCGTGATGGGCTGCGTGAACTGCCGCGAGTACTGGATGAACGCCTGGACGTCGCCGAGCGTCATGGACCCGGACGCGACCCGCAGGCCGCCGACCACCGCGACGATCACGTAGTTGAGGTTCGCGATGAACCCCATCGCCGGCTGGATCACGCCCGAGATGAACTGCGCCCGGAACGACGCGGCGTACAGGTCGGCGTTCTGGTCGTGGAACTCCTGCACCGCCTGCTGCTGCCGCCCGAACACCTTCACCAGCGCGTGACCGGTGTACATCTCCTCGATGTGGGCGTTCAGCGTGCCGGTCACCCGCCACTGCCGGACGAACTGCGGCTGCGAGCGCTTGGCGATCGCCGTGGTCACGACCACCGACAGCGGGATCGTCACCAGCGCCACCACCGCGAGCAGCGGCGAGATCCAGAACATCATCGCCAGCACACCGAGCACCGTCAGCACGGAGGTGATGAGCTGCGACAGGGTCTGCTGGAGGGTCTGCGCGACGTTGTCGATGTCGTTGGTGACCCGGCTCAGCACCTCGCCGCGCGGCTGCCCGTCGAAGTACTTCAGGGGCAGCCGGCCGAGCTTGGCCTCGACGTCGCGCCGCAGGCCCGCGACGGTGCGCTGGACGGCACCGGTGGTGATGTAGCCCTGCAGCCAGCTGAACAGCGCCGACCCGACGTAGATCGCGACGACCGCCAGCAGCAGCGTGCGCAGCCGGGTGAAGTCGACGCCCTGGCCGGGGACCACCTGCATGGCGCCGAGCATGTCGGCGAGCCGGTCCTGCCCCTGGGCGCGCAGCCCCTCGACGGCCTGGGCCTGCGTGGTACCCGCCGGCAGCCGCTGGCCGATGATGCCCTCGAAGATGACGTTCGTGGCGTTGCCCAGCACCTTCGGCCCGGTGACCGCGAGGGCCACCGAGACGACGCCGAGCACCATGACGAGCGCCAGGCGCCACCGCTCGGGCCGCAGGACGCCCAGCAGGCGGCGGCCCGAGGCCTTGAAGTCGAGGGACTTCTCCCCCGGCATCCCCATGCCGCCCATCGGACCCATGCCGCCGCCGCGGGGGCGGGGCAGGCGCGCCGCCGGTGCCGCCGCGGCGGACGCCTGGGCGGGCGGCTCGGTGGCGGTGTCGGGGGCGGTCCCGGCGGGCCCGCGGCCCTCGTTCTCGGCGCTCATGCCGCCTCCTCCGCGCTGATCTGCGAGTACACGATCTCCTGGTAGGTGCGGCAGCTCTCCATCAGCTCCGTGTGCGTGCCGGTGCCGACCACCGCGCCCTCGTCGAGCACGACGATGCGGTCGGCGTCGCGGATCGTCGCGACGCGCTGCGCGACCACGACCACCGCCGAGCGCCGCGTCTCCGGCACCAGGGCGGCCCGCAGCGCGGCGTCCGTGGCGAAGTCGAGCGCGGAGAACGAGTCGTCGAACAGGTAGACGGCCGGCCGGCGGACCAGCGCCCGCGCGATCGCGAGCCGCTGCCGCTGACCTCCGGAGACGTTCGTGCCGCCCTGGGCGATCGGGGCGTCCAGGCCACCGGGCATCTCGGCGACGAACGACCGCGCCTGCGCCACCTCGAGCGCGTGCCACAGCTCCTCGTCGGTGGCGTCGGGGTTGCCGTACCGCAGGTTCGAGGCGACCGTCCCGCTGAACAGGTACGGGCGCTGCGGCACCAGCCCGATCAGGCTCCACAGCGTGTCCGGCGCGAGCTCGCGCACGTCGACGCCGTCGATGTGCACCGAGCCGCCGGTCACGTCGAAGAGCCGCGGCACGAGGTTCACCAGGGTCGTCTTCCCGGAACCGGTCGAGCCGATCACGGCAGTGGTCTGCCCCGGCTCGGCCACCAGGTCGACGCCGTGCAGCACGGCCCGCTCGGCCCCCGGGTAGCGGAACTCGACGTCCCGCAGCTCGAGGCGGCCCTCCGGGCGGAGGAGCTCGACGGGCGCGGCGGGCGGGACGACCGAGCTCTCGGTGTCGAGCACCTCGGTGATGCGCTCCGAGGACACCACGGCGCGCGGCACCATGACGAACATCATCGAGGCCATCATCACGGCCATGAGGATGTACATGATGTAGGACAGGAACGCCGTCAGGGCGCCGATCTGCATGTCCCCCGCGTCGATGCGCTGGGCGCCGAACCACAGCACCCCGACGCTCGTCACGTTCATGATGAGCATGACGACCGGGAACATCAGCGCCATCAGCCGGCCGGCGCGCAGCGACGTGTCGAACAGCGCGTCGTTCGCGACCTCGAACCGCTCCGCCTCCCGGCGCTCGCGCACGAACGCCCGGATGACGCGCAGGCCGGTGATCTGCTCGCGCATGACCCGGTTGATCGCGTCGATGCGCTGCTGCATCGTGCGGAAGTACGGGACCATCCGCGACACGATGAAGCCGACCACCGCGGCGAGCACCGGCACGACCACCAGCAGCAGGCTCGACAGCGCGACGTCCTGCTGCAGGGCGAGCACGATGCCGCCGACCAGCATGATCGGCGCCATCAGCATGATGGTGAAGGACAGCAGCGCCACCATCTGCACCTGCTGCACGTCGTTGGTGGTGCGGGTGATGAGCGACGGCGCGCCGAACTGCCCGACCTCGCGCGCCGAGAACGTCTGCACGTGGGTGAACAGTCGCTCGCGCACGTCGCGGCCGAACGACATCGCCACCTGCGCGCCGAAGTAGACGGCGCTGACGGAGCAGATCACCTGGAGCAGGCTGATGCCGAGCATGACGGCGCCGATGCGCATGATGTAGCCGGTGTCGCCGACGGCGACGCCCTTGTCGATGATGTCCGCGTTGAGCGTGGGCAGGTACAGGGTGGCGACGGTCTGCGCGAGCTGGAGCAGCAGCACGGCGGCCACCTGGGCTCGGTACGGCCGCAGGTGCTCGCGGAGCAGGCGGAGCAGCATGGGACTCCTGAGGTTCCGGACGGGGTGGGGGCGGGTCGTCCGGCACGGCGGCCGGGCGGTTCGGCGTCCGCGGGCGGGCGTCGTGAGGTCGCGTCGACGGGGGCGAGCCCGGCACGACAGGGGGTGCGACGTGCCGTCAGGTGCGGGCGGCGCCGTGCAGCAGGACCTCGACGAGGTCGGCGACCATGGCGTCGGCGTCCTCGGGCAGGAACGGGAAGCCGTGACCCATCACGGCGGCCAGGAGGACCCCGGCGAGCCGCTCGGGCTCCACGCGCAGGTCGTCGGCGTACGCCGCGAGCCGCCTCGTGACGACCGCCTTCTCCTCGGCGAGCGCGCGCGTGAGGGCGTCGCGTCCCGGCATCGCGGGGTGGCCGCGGCCGTGCGGGACCGGCGGGCGGAACGCACCGGTCTCGGCGTCCGGCCCGGTCGCGCGGCCGGCGTGGCGCGGGGCGTCCCGGCCGGTGACGTCCGCACCGCGCGCCTCCCGGATCCGCTCCGCCCGCCGGCCCTCGTCCGACGCGAGCAGCGTGTGCAGCCCGACCATGACGCGCCGCGCGCGACGGCCGTGGTCGAGGACGACCCGGGCGACCTGCGCCAGCTCGTCCGCGAGCGACGCCGCCTGCGGCAGCGCCTCGATCTCCCGGACGCCGACCTGCGGGTCCAGCGCTCGCTCGGCGGCGGTGCGCAGCAGCTCGACCTTGTCGTCGAACGCGCGGAACAGGGTGCCCTCCGCGACGCCGGCCGCGAGGGCGATCTGCCGGGTGGAGACCTGCGAGCCGTGCTCGACGAGCAGGGGGATGGTCGCGGTCGCGATGGCGTCGCGACGCTCCTCGCGGCTCATCGGCCGCGCGCGCCCGGTCCTGGTCTCCTCCACGCCGCCGATCGTAAATGAGTGAGCACTCACTCGTCCAATCCGCCGCGCCCGCATCCCGCGCCCACCCGCACCCGCCCGTGCACCCGCACCCCACGCTCACCCGCGCCCGCACCCGCAACCCGCGCTCATCCGCGCCCGCCCGCGCTTGCCCCGGCCCGTTCGCCGAGAGGCCAGGACACGCCCGGGAACCGCGCTCAGCCTCGGCGTGTCCTGGACTCTCGCCGCGCGGAGCACCCGGGACCGCGACGCACGCCGAACCCGCGCGCACGCCCCAGCGCGGTCAGCCGCCTGCGCTCGCGTCCTCTCCCCGCACCGAGATGCCAGGACACGCCCAGGCCCCGCGCACGACCGTGGGCGTGTCCTGGACTCTCGGCGGGCGGACGCGGGCGGACGCGGGCGGACGCGGCGACGCCCGCCGGGCCGGAGCACGACGGGCGTCGACGGGTCCCCCGGACCGCCTCGCGACGGGCCGGGTCGGGTCAGGTCAGGGCTGGGCGGGCGGCGGGGTCGTCCCGGCGTCCGGCTCGACCGGCGGCGGGGGCGTCGGCGGCACCGAACCGTGCCGCGGGCGCTGACCGGCCTCCGCGACCGGGTCGAACGGCCGGCCGCTGAACGTGCCCGCGCTGGTCGCGTCCGCGGTGGCCGCCTCGGACTCGCGCCGGGCCTCGGCCAGCGCCTCCTTCGGGTCGGTCAGCGCGACCGGCGGCAGGTCCTCCGCGGACAGCGGCGACTCCCCCGCGCGACGCCCGGACGACGGCGCCTCGCCCTCGGCACCCGGCACCACGCCGCCGAACGCCCCCGCGAACCCCTGCGCGAACTGGCTGAGCGCGCCCGTGAGCTCGGACGGGACGATCCACACCTTGTTCGCCGGGGTCGACGCGAGCTTCGGCAGCGCCTGCAGGTACTGGTAGGCCAGCAGCTTCGGGTCGGCGTCGCCGCGGTGCACGGCGTCGAACACCTGGAGGATCGCCCGCGACTCGCCCTCGGCGGTGAGGATCGCCGACTGCGCGGCACCCTCGGCCCGCAGGATCGCCGCCTGCTTCTCACCCTCGGCGGTGAGGATCTGCGACTGCTTGACGCCCTCCGCGGTGAGGATCGCGGCGCGGCGGTCGCGCTCGGCGCGCATCTGCTGCTCCATCGCGCCCTGCACCGAGGCCGGCGGGTCGATGCTCTTCAGCTCGACGCGGTTCACGCGGATCCCCCACTTGCCGGTCGCCTCGTCGAGGACGCCGCGGAGCTGGCCGTTGATCTGGTCGCGGCTGGTCAGCGTCTGCTCGAGGTCCATCGAACCGATGACGTTGCGGAGCGTCGTGACGGTGAGCTGCTCGATGCCGGTGATGTAGTTGGCGATCTCGTAGACCGCCGACTTCGGCTCGGTCACCTGGAAGTAGATGACCGTGTCGATGCTGACCACGAGGTTGTCCGAGGTGATCACCGGCTGGGGCGGGAACGACACCACCTGCTCGCGCAGGTCGACGCCGGCGCGGACCCGGTCGATGAACGGGACGATCAGGTGCAGGCCGGCGTCCATCGTGCGGTGGTACCGGCCGAGGCGCTCGACGAGCAGCGCGACGGTCTGCGGCACGATCCGCACGGCGCGGACCAGGGTCACCACCACGAAGATCGCCAGGACGGCGATGAACGCCCACCCCACGATCGTGCCGATGTTCGGGTCGTCCACAGCCGTCCTCCCACCTCGGCCCGCTCGGGCCGTCGTCGTGCTCCGCGGCGGCCGGTCGGCCACCGCCTCCCCCGGCCACCGGGCGTGCCCGGCGGCCGTCGAGGGTCCGTGCAGTGCGTGGAGCCGTCAGGCCCCGGCGGGCGTCCCGGGCAGCGGGCCCCCGGCCGGGCCGTCGGCGGTCCCTGGCGTCGTGCCTCCCGCCGGGCCCGCCACCCGGGGCACGGCCGCGATCACCGCCGTCGCCCCGTCGATCCGCGTCACGCGGACCTCCGTCCCGGTCGGGAACGACACGCCGACGTCCTCCGCGCGCGCCGACCAGACCTCGCCCGCCAGCTTCACGCGGCCCCCGACGCCGTCGGTCGGGGCGACCACCACGGCCGGCCGCCCGACGAGGGCGGCGGAGTTGGTCTCGACCAGCTCGGTCCGCTCGCGGAGCCGGCGCAGCAGGAACGGCCGCAGCGCGAACAGCAGCAGCAGCGACGCGACCGCGGCCGTCACGATCTGCACGGCGAGCGGGGCGCCGAACGCCGCCGCGATCGTGCCGGCCAGGGCACCGCCCGCGAGCATGAGGAAGATCAGGTCGAGCGTGAACATCTCGGCCACGCCCAGCAGCAGCGCGCCGCCGAGCCACCACAGCCAGCCCATCGTCGGCCCCCTTCCCTGCGGGTGCCCGCGGTCCGGGCACCGTCGTCGTCGGCGGCGACCACGGCCGCTCTCCCACCGATCCTAGACGATCCCTTGACTTCTCTGTGAGGGATACGGTCCGGATCGCCCGCTCGAGCGGCCGGGCGACGGCGCGGGCTCAGCCCCGCCTCACGCCCGCCCGCGGGCCGTCCAGCGCTCCCCGGAGCGCTCCACCGTCAGCGGTGTGCCGAACGCGTCCGACAGGTTCTCGGCGGTCAGCACCTCGTCCACCGGGCCGGCGGCGTGCACCCGGCCGTCCGCGAGCAGCAGCAGGTGCGTGAACCCCGGCGGGATCTCCTCGACGTGGTGCGTGACCAGCACCAGCACCGGCGAGCGGCGGTCGGCGGCCAGCTCGGCCAGGGCGGCCACCAGCTCCTCGCGCCCGCCCAGGTCCAGCCCCGCGGCCGGCTCGTCGAGCAGCAGCAGCTCCGGGTCGCTCATCAGCGCCCGGGCGATCTGGACGCGCTTGCGCTCCCCCTCGCTGAGCGTCCCGTACCGGCGGTCCGCGAACCGGGCCACGCCGAACGCCGCCATCAGGTCGGCCGCCCGGGCCTCGTCCACGTCCTCGTACGACTCGCGCCACCGGCCGGTCATGCCGTAGGCGGCGGTCAGCACGACGTCGCGCACGACCTCCCCGCCGGGGATCCGCTCCGCGAGCGCCGCGCTGGCCAGGCCGATGCGCGGCCGGAGCTCGAACACGTCGACCCGCCCGAGCCGCGAGCCGAGCAGGTCCGCGGTGCCGGACGTCGGGTGCATCCGCCCGGACGCGACCTGGAGCACGGTGGTCTTGCCCGCGCCGTTGCGCCCGAGCACCACCCAGCGCTCGCCCTCCCGGACCGTCCACGAGAGCCGGTCGAGGATCGTCGTCGTCCCGCGCCGGATGGTCACGTCCTGGAGGTGGAGCACGTCGGTCATGGACACCAGACCCTAGTCGCCCGGGACCGCCCGGACGTGGTCGTACGTTGGTGCGGTGGACCACGCACCCGCCCTGCCGCGCTCCGTGCTGCTCGCCCTGTGGCTCGCCGAACCCGGGCCCGGCTCGGGTCCCGTGCAGCGCACGCTCGACGCGGTGCAGGGGGACGACGAACCGCACCGCGTCCTCGTGGGCGACGCCGCCGTCCCCGGTCTGACCGACGCCGCCGCCGAGCCGGGCGGGCCCACGCTGGCGGACCTCGTCGCGGCGTGGGGCAGCGGGCCGCGGACGGTCGCCGCGGTGCTGCCGGCCCCGGGCGACCCGGCCGGGGCGCCCGCGGCTGTGGCCGGTCCCGCCCAGGCGGCCGGTGAGGCCGTGCTGGTCAGCACCCCGGGCGGCGACTTCGCCGCGGTGCCGGAGGTCGAGCGGTTCGGCAGCGTGTACGAGGCCGGGCACCTGGTGACGTGGCGGGTGCACGCCGTGCCCGCCTGGCGCACCGCGCTGGTGGGGCACGTCGGCACGCTCGCGGACGCCGAGCGCGACCTCGCCTCGGCGCTGACGCGGGCGACGGAGGCCCTGGTCGCCCTGGACGTGGCCCGCTGGCGGGAGGACGCCGCCGAGCGGATCGCCGCGCTGCGGACGCCGCCCGACCTGCGCCCGCTGGTGCCCCCGGGGCTCGAGCCGCGCCGCGTCCGCGTGCTCGGGACGGCGCTGCGCCTGCGCGCGATCATCGACCTCGCGACCGCCGACGACGGCGCGGCGGTCAACCTCTGGCAGGCCGACCAGCGCTCCACGGCGCTGCGGGACGTCGACCGGGCGGCCCGCCGGGCGCTGGCCGCCGCGACGCACCCCGGCCCGGGCTGAGGCGGCCCCGCCCCGCACGCGCCGCGCACGGCCTCAGGCCAGGACGGACCGGTAGACGTCGAGCGTGCGCTCCGCCACGGCGTCCCACGAGAAGTGGTCCTCGACGCGCCGGCGTGCCGCGACGCCCCACTCCCGCGCGCGCACCGGGTCCGACACGGCCCCCGCGAGCGCCGCGCCCAGGTCGGCGACGAACCGGTCGGGGTCGACGGGGGTGCCCGTGCCGTCCTGCACCTGCTCGATCGGCACCAGCCAGCCGGTGGCCCCCTCGTCGACGACCTCGGGGATGCCGCCGGTCGCCGTGCCCACCACGGGGAGCCCGACGGCCATGGCCTCCAGGTTCACGATGCCGAGCGGCTCGTACACCGACGGGCAGGCGAACACGGTGCCCGTCGCGAGCACGGCCACCAGCTCCTCGCGCGGCAGCATGCGCTCGATCCAGACCACGCCGTCCCGCTGCGCGCGCAGGTCGCCGACCAGCTCGGTGACCTCCACGAGGATCTCGGGCGTGTCGGGCGCCCCCGCGCACAGCACGAGCTGCACCTCCGGCGGCAGCGACTCGGCCGCGCGCAGCAGGTACGGCAGGCCCTTCTGCCGGGTGATCCGCCCGACGAACACCACGGCCGGCCGGTCCGGGTCGATGCCGTTGGCCTCGGCGACCCGCCGGGCGGCCGCCCACTGCTCGTCGCCCTCGGGCCGGCGCCACCCGGACAGGTCGATGCCGTTGTGCACGACGCGCACCCGCTCGGGGTCGATCGCCGGGTAGCTGCGCAGGATGTCCGCCCGCATGCCGGCGCTCACCGCGATCACCGCCGCCGCCGACTCGAAGGCCGTCCGCTCCGCCCACGACGACAGCGCGTAGCCGCCGCCGAGCTGCTCGGCCTTCCACGGCCGCAGCGGCTCCAGGCTGTGCGCCGACACCACGTGCGGGACGCCGTGCAGCAGCGAGGCGAGGTGCCCCGCGAGGTTCGCGTACCAGGTGTGCGAGTGCACCAGGTCGGTCGCCGGCCCGTCGCCGCGCCCCACCCCGTCGACGATCGACAGGTCCACCCCGAGCGTCGCCAGGGCGGGATTCGCGCCTGCGAGGTCGGCGGGCACGTCGTAGCCCGTCACGCCCGGCTCGTCGCGGCGGCCGTCGAAGCAGTGGACCCGCACGTCGACGCTGCGCCGCAGCACCGCGGCGAGCTCGGCGACGTGCACGCCGGCCCCGCCGTAGACGTGGGGCGGGTACTCGCGGGTCAGCAGGTCGACTCTCACCTCGGACACGCTAGCGCCACTCCGGGGGTTCGCCTCGCCGTCGGGGCCGTCCTGCCTCTAGGGTTCGGGTCATGGCAGCGCCGCGCATCCTGGCAATCGTCCTCGCAGGTGGAGAGGGCAAGCGGCTGATGCCGCTCACCGAGGCCCGCGCCAAGCCCGCCGTCCCGTTCGGCGGCATCTACCGGCTCGTCGACTTCGCGCTGTCGAACCTCGTGAACTCGCGGTACCTGCACATCATCGTGCTGACGCAGTACAAGTCCCACAGCCTCGACCGGCACGTGTCCAAGACGTGGCGGATGTCGACCCTCCTGGGCAACTACGTCTCCCCCGTGCCCGCGCAGCAGCGGGTCGGCAAGCACTGGTACCTCGGCAGCGCCGACGCGATCTACCAGTGCCTCAACATCCTCGACGACGAGCGGCCGGACATCGTCGTGGTCGTCGGCGCGGACCACGTGTACCGCATGGACTTCTCGCAGATGGTCGACCAGCACATCGCGACCGGCGCGGAGATCACGGTGGCCGGCATCCGGCAGCCGATCGGGATGGCCGACCAGTTCGGCGTCATCGAGACCGACCCGTCCGACCCCACGAAGATCGCCGCGTTCCGCGAGAAGCCGACCGACCCGGTCGCGCTGCCGGACTCCCCCGGCGAGATCCTCGCGTCGATGGGCAACTACGTCATCAACACCGACGCCCTGCGCCGCGCGGTCACCGAGGACGCCGAGAACCCCACCAGCCGGCACGACATGGGCGGGGACCTGGTGCCGGCGTTCGTCGAGCGCGGCACCGCGTCGGTGTACGACTTCATCCACAACGACGTGCCGGGCTCCACGGACCGCGACCGCCAGTACTGGCGGGACGTCGGGACGCTCGACTCGTACTACGAGGCCAACCAGGACCTCATCTCGATCGAGCCGGTGTTCAACCTCTACAACGACGCGTGGCCCGTGTACACCGGCTACACCGGCCTGCCGCCGGCGAAGTTCGTGCACGCCGGCGCGGGACGCCTCGGGCACGCCGCGGACTCGATCGTGTCGCCCGGCGTGATCGTCTCCGGCGCGACGGTGTCGGGGTCGGTCCTCTCGCCGGGCGTGTACCTGCACTCGTGGGCCCAGGTCACGGACTCGGTGCTCATGGACGGCGTCGTCGTCAACCGGTACGCGCAGGTGCACCGGGCGATCCTCGACAAGAACGTCGTCGTGCACGAGCGGGCGCGGGTCGGCATCGACCGGGAGCAGGACCTGGCGCGCGGCTTCACGGTCACGGAGTCGGGGATCACCGTGGTGCCGAAGGGCGCGGTCGTCAGCCTCTGACCCGGGCCCCGCGGCTCCCGGCGGTGCCGGGCGTGGACGCGTCCGGCGCCGGGCGCGCGCGTCCGGCTAGCCTGCCCGCGTGACACCCACCCGCCTCGTCGTCATGGACGTCGACTCGACGCTCATCACCCAGGAGGTCGTCGAGCTGCTCGCGGCCCACGCCGGGTCGCGGGACGAGGTCGCCGCGATCACCGAGCGGGCGATGCGCGGCGACCTGGACTTCACCGCGTCCCTGCGGGCGCGCGTCGCGACCCTCGCGGGGCTGCCCGTCTCCGTGTTCGCCGAGGTGCTCGAGGAGGTCGTCGTCACGCCGGGCGCCGTCGAGCTCCTGGCCGAGCTCGACCGCCGCGGCTGGCCCGTCGGGCTGGTCTCCGGCGGGTTCGTGGAGGTCGTCGGCCCGCTCGCCGCGCGCCTCGGGATCCCGCGGTACCGGGCGAACGCGCTGGAGGTCTCCGGCGGCGCGCTCACCGGCCGGGTCGCCGGCGAGGTCGTGGACCGGGCCGTGAAGGCGCGCACGCTCCGCGAGTACGCCGCCGAGACCGGGGTCCCGCTGGAGCGCACGGTCGCGATCGGCGACGGCGCGAACGACCTCGACATGCTGGCCGCCGCGGGGCTCGGCGTGGCGTTCAACGCCAAGCCCGTGGTCTGCGAGCAGGCCGACGCCGTGGTGCGCGGCCGGCTGGACGCCGTGCTGGAGCTGCCCCAGCTCCGCTGACCGGGGCACGGGTCGTCAGGCCGGGCTGACCACCCGCACGAGCCGCGCCGCGTCGGGGACCAGGTCGGCCCAGGCGCCATCGACCTCCAGCACGCTGTAGGTGGCGGTCGGCACGCCCACCCGCACGCGGGCCGTCGCCGCGTCGTCCGACCCGGGGCCCGCGAGCGCCGCGGCGGTCTGCGACACCGTCGGCTCGTGGCCGACGACCAGCACCGTCGCCGCCTGCTCCTCGACCTCGCGCAGCAGCCCGATGAGCGACCGGACCCCCGCCGCGTACAGCTCGTCGCTCAGGCGCGCGACGTCGGCGGGCAGGCCCAGGCCCGCGCGCACCAGGTCCCACGTCTGCCGGGTCCGCAGCGCGGACGAGACGAGCACCAGGTCGGGCACCAGGCCGGCGGCCCCCATCCCGGTGCCGACCTCCGACGCCTGGCGACGTCCGGTGAGCGCCAGCGGGCGCAGGTGGTCCTCCAGGGAGGCGGAGTGCTCCGCCTTGGCGTGGCGGAGCAGGACGAGGCGGTGCGGGTGGGTCACGCGCACCAGAGTCGCACGACTACTGGCCCATCGCGTGCACGCCGCCGTCGACGTGGATCATCTCGCCGGTGGTCTTGGGGAACCAGTCGGACAGCAGCGCGGCCACCGCGCGGGCGGTCGGCTCCGGGTCGGTGACGTCCCACCCCAGCGGCGCGCGACCGTCCCAGCCACCCTCCATCGCCTCGAAGCCGGGGATCGACTTCGCGGCGGTGGTGCGGATCGGGCCCGCGGACACGACGTTGACGCGCACGCCGGACGGCCCGAGGTCGCGGGCGAGGTAGCGCGAGGTCGCCTCGAAGGCGGCCTTCGCGACACCCATCCAGTCGTACACCGGCCACGCGAAGCGCGCGTCGAACGTCAGGCCGACGATCGAGCCGCCCTCCGTCAGCAGCGGCTGCGCCGCCACCGCCAGCGACTTCAGGGAGAACGCCGAGACCTCCAGGGCGGTGGCGACGTCGGCCCACTCGCCGGACAGGAAGTTGCCGCCCATCACCGACTGCGGCGCGAAGCCGATGGAGTGCACGACGCCGTCCAGGTGGTCGACGTGCTCGCGCACGCGGTCCGCGAGCGCCGCCAGGTCCTCGGCGTCGGTGACGTCGAGCTGCACGACGGGGGCCTCCTTCGGGAGGCGGCGGGCGATCGCCTGGGTGAGGCGGAACTGCCGGCCGAACGAGCTCAGCACGACCTCGGCGCCCTCCTCCTGCGCGAGGCGCGCGACGTGGAAGGCGATCGAGCCGTCGGTGAGGACGCCGGTGACGAGGAGCTTCTTGCCGTCGAGGAGGCCCATGGGGTGTTCCGTTCCGTTCGTGGGGGCGGGAGGTCAGTGGCCCATGCCGAGGCCGCCGTCGACCGGCAGCACGGCGCCGGAGATGTACCCGGCGGCGGGCGAGGCGAGGAACTCGACGGCAGCGGCGATCTCGTCGACCGCGCCGAACCGGCCGGCGGGGATCGACGACAGGTACGCGTCCTGACGGTCCTGGGGCAGCTCGGCGGTCATCTGCGTCTCGATGAAGCCGGGCGCGACGACGTTGGCGGTGATGCCGCGCCCGCCGAGCTCGCGCGTCACCGAGCGGGCCATGCCGACGAGGCCGGCCTTCGTGGCGGTGTAGTTGACCTGACCCGCGTTGCCGTACAGCCCGACCACCGAGCCGATCATGACGATGCGGCCGCGGCGCAGGCGGATCATGCCCTTCGACGCCCGGCGCACGCAGCGGAAGACGCCGGTGAGGTTGACGTCGAGCACCTGCTCGAAGTCCTCGTCGGTCATCCGCATCAGCAGGCCGTCGCGCGTGACGCCGGCGTTGGCGACCAGCACCTCGACGGGCCCGTGCTGCGCCTCGACCTCGGCGAACGCGGCGTCGACGGACGCCGTGTCGGTGACGTCACCGGTGACGGCGAGCACGCCGTCGGGCGCCCCGCCGCTGCGGACCAGGGTGGCGACCTTGTCGCCGTTCGCCACGAACCGCTCGGCGATCGCACGGCCGATGCCGCGGTTCGCGCCGGTCACCAGGACGCTGCGCGGCTCCGGGCGGGAGGTCTGGGAGTTCTCGGACACGGAAGTCGACGCTATCCGACCGCCTCGCGCCCCCGGTGCACCGCCGCGGCACAGGATGGCGCGCACCAGTTGTGCGGATCGCACAATCCCCACCCTCACCACCCCGCTCTCCCCCACCCTCCCCATCCCCTCGGAGGCTCCGAACGTGGTCGGAGGCGTGCGCGCGGCATCGGAGGGCCCCGCGGACACCTCCGACCGCACGTCGGAGCCTCCGAGTCGTCCCGGACGGCTGCGCGAGGGGGTGGGTGGCCGGGGGCGGGGTGGGCGAGGGGCGCCTACGATCAGGTGTGAGCAGGCGGACCCCCGACGAGGCGCAGAGCATCACCAGCGCCCCCGAGCCCCTGGGCGCCGACCAGGCGCGCCGGGCACGCCGCTACCTGATCCAGATGGGCGTCCGGGTGGCGTGCTTCGTGCTCGCGGTGCTCACCTGGACGCACGTCCCGCTCTGGCTGAGCCTCGTGCTGATCGTCGGCGCCGTCGTGCTGCCGTACATCGCGGTGCTGTTCGCCAACGCCGGGCGGGAGCGGCGCGACGACGCGCCCGCGGGCTACGTGCCCCACCTGATCGACGCCGCTCCACCCGTGCGGCCGGTCGGGCCCCCGCCGCCGGGCGCGCCCCGCGGGGACCAGCACAGGCCCGACGACGACCACCACGACGGCACCCCCGGAGGACCCCGATGACCGCCCCCGCACCCGACCCCGTCGGCGACGAGCTCGGCTGCAGCGCCCGCGGCTGCCGCGCCGAGGCGTCGTGGGGCGTGCTGTGGAACAACCCGCGCCTGCACACGCCGGAGCGTCGCAAGGTGTGGCTCGCGTGCGACGAGCACCGCGCGCACCTCGAGGAGTACCTCGGCGTCCGGGCGTTCTGGAAGCAGACCGTGCCGGTCGACGAGCTGCCGCGGCTGGAGCTCGGCGCACGGCCGGGGCTGCCGGGGGCGCCGGGGTCGCCGGGGCTGCCGGGGCTGCGATGACCGCGGCACCCACGAGCCCGGCGCCGACCTCCGAGGGCGGGCGGGTGCGGCTGCGCGGCAACCCCGCCGCGAGGCGCGCGGTCGGCCTGCTGGTGCTCGCGGTGGTGCTGGCCGTCGCGTGCGTGTTCCTCGGGCGGTGGCAGTGGCACCGGCACGTCGCGCGCGACGCGGCGATCCGGCTGGTCGAGCAGAACTACGAGGCCGGCCCGGTACCGCTCGCCGAGCTGCTCCCCGACGCCGGTGCCACGCTCGACCCGTCCGACGTGTGGCGGCAGGCCACCGTCACCGGCACCTACGACGCCGACGCCGCCGTGCTGCTGCGGAACCGGCCGGTCGACGGGCAGCCCGGTTTCCACGTGCTCGTGCCGCTCGTGCAGGACGACGGCACCGTCCTGGTCGTCGACCGCGGCTGGGTCGCCTGGGACCGGGACGCGAGCGGTGAGGTCGACGTGCCGCAGCCGCCCCCGAGCGAGGTCGAGGTCACCGTGCACCTGCGGCCGGACGAGCCCGCGAGCACCCGCGAGGCGCCGGCGGGGCAGGTGCAGGCCGTGAACGTGGCGCAGGTGCTCGCCGCGGGAGGCGTCACGGCGCCGTCCTACGCGGCGTACGGCGGCGCGGTCGCCGAGGCGCCCGCCGCGGCCACGACGCTCGGCGCGCTGCCCGCCCCCAGCACGGACCCCGGGTCGCACCTGTCGTACGCGTTCCAGTGGTGGACGTTCGCGGCGGGGTCGCTCGTCGCGTTCACGTGGCTCGCCCGGCGCGAGCTGCTGGAGGGCGCGGCACCGGGCGGGTCGAGCGGACCGGCCGGACCGGTCGAGCCCGTCGGCCCGGCGGAGGGACCCGGCACGGGCACCTCAGCGGGCGGCGCCACGGACCGCGACCCCGGCCGTCCCGCCGCCCAGCCAGGGCGGGCACGCCGACGCCGGCCGTCCGACGAGGAGACTGAGGACGCGCTCATCGACTCCCAGCTGGGCTGACCGGTGCGACGCGACCCGGGCCGGTCGGTGCCGTCGGTGCCGGTCGGTTCGGATCCGAACGGACGGGCACGCCGAGCGCGCCGGTGCGTTCGGATCCGAACGCCGAACGCAGGTCAGGCCAGCGTCACCAGATCCAGGTACGACGGGTTCCACAGGTCCTCGTCGCCGTCGGGCAGCAGGACGACCCGCTCCGGGTTGAGCGCCTCGACGGCCCCCTCGTCGTGGCTGACCAGCACGACCGCGCCCGTGTAGCCGCGCAGCGCCGCGAGGATCTCCTCACGGCTGGCGGGGTCGAGATTGTTGGTCGGCTCGTCGAGCAGCAGCACGTTCGCGCTCGACACGACCAGGGCCGCGAGCGCCAGGCGGGTCTTCTCGCCGCCGGACAGCACCTTCGCGGGCTTGTCGGCGTCGTCCCCGGAGAACAGGAACGACCCGAGCACGGAACGGACCTGCGTGTCGGTGAGGTCCGGGGCCGACGACCGGAGGTTCTCCACGACGGTGCGGTCGAGGTCGAGGGTCTCGTGCTCCTGGGCGTAGTACCCGAGCTTGAGGCCGTGCCCCGGGGTGACCTCGCCGGTGTCGGACTGCGCCAGCCCCGCGAGGATGCGCAGCAGCGTCGTCTTGCCGGCGCCGTTCAGGCCGAGCACCACGACGCGGGAGCCTCGGTCGATCGCCAGGTCCACGCCCGCGAAGACCTCCTGCGACCCGTACGACTTCGACAGGTCGGAGGCGGTGAGCGGCGTGCGGCCGCACGGCGCCGGCTCGGGGAACCGCAGCTTGGCGACCTTGTCCGACACCCGGACCTCGTCGAGCCCCGACAGCATCCGCTCGGCACGCCGCGCCATGTTCTGCGCCGCGACCGCCTTGGTGGCCTTCGCGCGCATCTTGTCGGCCTGGGCGAGCAGCGCGGAGGCCTTCTTCTCGGCGTTCGCCCGCTCGCGCCGGCGTCGCTTCTCGTCCGTCTCGCGCTGCAGCACGTAGGCGTCCCAGCCGAGGTTGTACTGGTCGAGCTCGCCCCGGTTGGCGTCCAGGTGGAACACCTTGTTCACGGTGGCGCGCAGCAGCTCGACGTCGTGGCTGATGACCACGAACCCGCCCGGGTACACCTTGAGGTAGTCGCGCAGCCAGGCGATCGAGTCGGCGTCGAGGTGGTTCGTCGGCTCGTCGAGCAGGAGCGTCTCGGAGCCCGAGAACAGGATGCGGGCCAGCTCGACGCGCCGGCGCTGCCCACCGGACAGCGTGCCGATCTCCTGGGCGAGCACCCGGTCGTCCAGCCCGAGGTTCGACGTGATGCGGTGCGCCTCGGACTCCGCCGCGTACCCGCCGGCCGCCAGGAAGCGGGCCTCGAGCCGGGCGTACCGCTCCATCGCGGCCTCCCGCGTGGCGTCGTCCACCGACGCCATCGCGCCCTCGGTCTCCCGCATCGCGGCGACGATCTGGTCGAGGCCGCGCGCCGACAGCACCCGGTGCAGGGCGAGCGTCGACAGGTCGCCCGAGCGGGGGTCCTGCGGCAGGTACCCGACGTCGCCGCTGCGGGACACCTGCCCGCCGGTCGGCTGCGACTCCCCGGCGAGCGTCTTGGTCAGCGTGGTCTTGCCGGCGCCGTTGCGACCGACGAGGCCGATCCGGTCGCCCGGCGCCACGCGGAACGTCGCCGCCGACAGCAGCACGCGCGCACCGACGCGCAGCTCGACGCCCTGGGCTGTGATCACTCTGGTCCCTGTCCCTCCACCGTGCCCGGACGTGGCTCGACCCGGCTGCTTGCCGCGCGCCCCGTCGCCGACCCGGCACAAACGCCGGCCATTCTACGAGCCCCAGCGTCCGCCCGCCGACGAGAATTCCGCCCGCCCCCTCGGGTGCCCCGTCCGCGAGCTCGGCACTTCCCGTCGAGTTCGGCAGCTCCAGGTGCCGAGCTCGACACCGGACTGCCGAACTCGCGGGTGGGGCGGGTGGGGTGGAGGGGGTGTCGGGTGCGGAAACCTCCAGCGGGGTGGGGGGAGTGTTGGGCGGGTCGACCGGCGACCGCGTCGGGTGGGGCGAACTAGCGTGACGGCAGCACACCCGTCCGCCCCGTCCCGCGAGGTCCCATGTCCGAGCAGCACCGCCCCGAGCACGACCCGACGGCACGACCCGCCACGTCCGCCGACTCCCGGCGCGCCGAACCCCGCTCGCCGGGCGCCCCGGCGTTCGGCGCCGCCGCGACGGCCGCGTCCCCCGCTCCCGTGGCCCGCGCGTCCGTCGCGACCGACCTCGCCCTGGTGGCGACGTTCGCCGCGTTCGTCGCGGTGTGCGCGGTGCTGCCGGCGATCCCGACGGGCGGCGCCGTGCCGATCACGCTGCAGACGTTCGGCGTGGTGCTGACCGGGCTGGTGCTCGGGCCGCGCCGCGGCTTCCTCGCGCTGCTGCTGTACGTCGCCGTCGGGCTCGCGGGGCTGCCCGTGTTCGCCGGGGCGACCGGCGGGCTGGGCGTGCTGGCGGGGCCGTCGGCCGGGTACCTGCTCGCGTTCCCCGCGGCGGCGGCCGTCGCCGGCGCGCTCGGCCTGCTGGCGCGCCGGGCCGCTCCGCGCTGGCGCGTCCCCGCGCTGTTCGGCGCCGCCGCGGCGGCCACGCTGCTGACGGTCCACCCGCTGGGCATCGCCGTCATGGGCTGGCGGCTCGGGCTGTCGCCGTCGGAGGCGATCACCGCGGGCGCCGTGTTCCTGCCGGGCGACGCGATCAAGAACCTCCTCGCCGCCGTCGTCGCGGCCGCCGCGCTGCGCGCGTTCCCCGACCTGCTGCGCGGCCGGTGATCGAGCTCGACGGCGCGGTCGTCACCGCGTACGCCCCCGGTGCGGCCCGGCGGGGGCAGGAGCGGGTGGTCACGCTGCTCGGCCCGGTGACCTGCACGCTGACCGAGCGCCGCGTCGCGGTGGTCGGCGCGAACGGCTCGGGCAAGTCGACGTTCGCCCGCCTGCTGAACGGTCTGACGCTCCCGTCGGCCGGGACGGTCCGGGTGGACGGCCTGGACACCGCCCGGGACGGTGCGGCCGTGCGGCGGCGCGTCGGCTTCCTGTTCACGGACCCGGACGCCCAGGTCGTCATGCCGACCCCCGTCGAGGACGTCGCGCTGTCCCTGCGGCGCCGCGGGGTGCCGGCGCGCGAGCGGGACGCGCGGGCGCGGGAGGCGCTGGCCCGGGTGGGTCTCGCGGAGCGCGCGGACGTCCCCGTGCGGGCGCTGTCCGGGGGCCAGCGGCAGCTCCTGGCCCTCGCGGCCGTGCTCGCGACGGAGCCGGACGTGCTGGTCTGCGACGAGCCGACGACGCTGCTCGACCTGCGCTGGCGCGGCGTGGTGGACGCGCTGCTCGCGGACCTGCCGCAGCAGGTGGTGCAGGTCACGCACGACCTGGAGGCGGCGGCGCGCGCCGACCGGGTGCTCGTCGTCGACGAGGGCCACGTCGTCCACGACGGCCCGCCCGCGGCGGCCCTGGCGGCGTACCGCGCCCTCATGGCCACCCCGCCCCCCGCGGTCCCCGACGTCGCCGCCGACGCGAGCGAGGTCGTCACCTCCGGCCGAGGTCGTCAGGCCGGACGCACGACCTCGGACCGGGGTGACGACCTCGGCGCCGAGCGCGCGCAGGCCACCGGCGGGGACCGGCCGTGACGCTGCTCGGCGCGCACCGGACCGCGCGCACGCCGCTCGACCGGGCTCCCGCGGGCGCGAAGCTCGCAGGGCTCGCCGTGCTGGGCGTCGCGGTGGTGGTGACCGGCGGCGTCGTGCCCTCGCTCGCCCTGCTGGTGCTGACGGTCGCCCTCGCGGCGGTGGCCGCCCTGCCGCCGGGCCCGACGCTGCGCGGGATGCTGCCGGTCCTCGTGACGGCCGCGCTGGCGGGCGGCTACCAGGCCTGGGCCCGTGGCTGGGGTCCGGCCGTCGAGGTGGTGGCGGACCTGCTCACGCTGGTGCTCGCCGCCGCCGTCGTCACGGCCACGACCCCCGCCGACCGGCTGCTCGACGGCATCACGCGCGCGGTGCGCCCGCTGCGGCGGGTGGGCGTCCGCCCCGACGTCGTCGCGCTCGCCGTCGCGCTGGTGCTGCGGACCGTGCCGGAGATCGCCCGGACGGTGCACGAGGTGCGCGACGCGGCCCGGGCGCGGGGCGCCGAGAGGGACCCGCGGGTGTGGCTGACGCCGGCCGTCCTGCGGGTGCTCGGGCGGGCGCGCGACCTCGGCGAGGCGCTGGCCGCCCGCGGGATCGTCGAGTAGAGACGACCTCAACTGGACGAGAGCTCACCAGATCGGTTCGCCAAAATCCGACTTCGCGATGTCGACTTCGGCTCGGTGATCCGAGTTCTGCGTGCAAACAGCGTGCGGCCGACGTGACGTGATCTCTCGCGTGCGACGCCCGTCAGCGTGCCTCCAGTCGATCCACGCGATCGGCATGTCGTAGAACCGCATTCTCCCTCCGCATTCGCGGCAGCGAGCGGTCAGCCTGACAAGGAGAGGCCTGGTCCTCCCGTCTGGTCCGCGACCGCCCACGAAGACGGGTAGTGCACTCCAGCGGGGAAAGCACATCACGTGTCGACGCAGGAACCGACCCAGGCAGTACACGGTCGCCGCAGACGCGGCGAAGACGACGAAGGCGACGGCCATCCACACCAGACGAGGTACGTCGAACCAGCCCGAAGCAGAGAAGACGTCGCTCAAGCGGTCGGAGCTTCGCACGAGGTCGTATCCGCGCCAGCCCGTGACGAACGTGAGGACCGCAAGGGCAGACGCCAGGCCGTTGATCCACTCCACTGTCAGTGGGACCTTGCGCACTCGCTTGATCTGGATCGACTGGGAAGAGCCCTCAGCCGTGCGCGCACCGGCATAGATATGTATCCCCCCCGAGTTCGTCCCGCCTCCGACAAACTGCACTCCGCTGTTAAGGCCGGTGACGCTGGCAATCTCCTGATCAGGCACGAAACGACTCCCCGGTAGATCTTCTCCAGAGCGAACAACTCTGGTCGAGACGAACCGTAGGTGCGGGGTCTGACACGCTTCGACCCGCGCCGGCCTCGACTAGAGCGACAATCTCCGCATATCCATTCGAATCACCCAACAGGCTCCGACCGCTGAGTCACGGTTGATGGCGCCGCCACCGACGTCGACTGCCCGCGTGCGACGCTGCTCCCGGTTGCCGCGCCCACCTGCCTCCCCGCGCGCACCGACCCGCGCGGCGCTACCGTCCCGGCCATGACGTTCCAGGGTGGCGGCCGGTTCGAGGGCGGGCGCGTCGAGTCCCGCCGGGGTGGTCGCGGGCGCGGCGTCGCGGTGGGCGGCGGCATCGGTGGCCTGGTGCTCGTGGCCCTGGTCGTGCTGCTGGGCGGGGACCCGTCGCAGCTCCTCCAGGGCTCGACGGACGGCGGCGGCGAGCAGGTGTCGCAGGTCGGCGACTGCTCGGCCGAGCAGGCCAACAGCGACCGCGCGTGCCGGCTGTCGGCCACCGTGCAGTCGCTGGACGCGTACTGGGAGCAGGCGCTGCCGGCCGCCGGCGTGCAGGCGTCGGCGGAGCAGGTGCAGCCGGGCGTGGTCGAGTTCGCCCAGGCCACCGACACCGGCTGCGGCGCGGCGTCCGCGAGCACCGGCCCGTTCTACTGCCCGCCGGACCGCACCATCTACCTGGACCTGTCGTTCTACGACCTGCTGGCGTCGCGGTACGGGTCCTCGGGCGGCCCGCTCGCGGAGATGTACGTGGTGGCGCACGAGTACGGGCACCACGTCCAGAGCCTCACCGGCGTGTTCGACCGGACGGACCGCTCCGGCACCGGGGACGACTCCGACTCGGTGCGCGTCGAGCTGCAGGCCGACTGCTACGCGGGGCTGTGGGCCGGGCACGCGGCGACGACGGTCGACCCGGACACCGGCGTGACGTTCCTGGAGCCGGTGACGCGCGGGCAGCTCGCCGACGCGCTGTCCGCCGCGGCGGCCGTCGGGGACGACCACATCCAGCAGCAGTCGGGCGGCGGCGTGGACCCGGACACCTGGACGCACGGGTCGAGCGAGCAGCGGCAGCGCTGGTTCACGACGGGCTACGAGCAGGGCACCCTCGCGGCGTGCGACACGTTCGCGGTGGCGGAGCCGTAGCCCCGGGCGGACGTCCGGCCCGGCGCGCCCGCGCGCCGCTCCCCCGCACGACGACGGCCGGCCACCCCCCGGAGGGGCGACCGGCCGTGACGTCCGCGACGGGAGGGGTCAGATGTTGAACCCCAGCGCCCGCATCTGCGCGCGCCCGTCGTCGGTGATGCGCTCCGGCCCCCACGGCGGCATCCACACCCAGTTGATGCGGAACGAGTCGACGAGCCCCTCGAGCGACGAGCCCGCCTGGTCCTCGATCACGTCCGTCAGCGGGCAGGCCGCCGAGGTCAGGGTCATGTCGATCGTGACGTGCCGGTTCGGCTCCAGCGCGATGCCGTAGACGAGGCCGAGGTCGACCACGTTGATGCCGAGCTCGGGGTCGATGACGTCGCGCAGCGCCTCCTCGACGTCGGCGGCGTTCGCGGGTGCCTGGTCCGGCTGGCCCGAGACGGTGGTGTCGCTCATCGGCCCTCCTCCTGCGTGGTGGTGGTCGTCGCCGCGGCGGCCTGCGCCACGGCGTCCTTCATCGCGGCCCAGCCGAGCAGGGCGCACTTGATGCGGGCGGGGTAGCGCGCGACGCCGACGAACGCGACGGCGTCCTCCAGCGACTCGTCGAGCGCGTCGCCCTCGAACTTCTCCGGCAGAACGCCGCGGGAGTCCATGAGCTCGCGGAAGTCCGCGGACAGGGCGAGCGCGTCCGTCACGGAGCGCCCGGAGACGGCCTGCGACATCACCGAGGCGGACGCCTGGGAGATCGAGCAGCCCTGCCCGGTCCAGGTCAGCTCCCCGATCACCGGGCCGCCGCCGGAGTCCCCCGCGTCGAGCCGCACCCGCAGCGTGACCTCGTCGCCGCACGTGGGGTTCACGTGGTGGACCTCGACGTCGTACGCGTCCTGCGCGCCGCGGTGGGCGGGGTGCTTCGCGTGGTCGAGAATCAGCTGCTGGTACAGCTGCTCCATGCCGGTGCTCATCGGGTGCCGTCCTCGCTCGCGGGGGTCGTCGGGGTGCTCTCCAGTCCGAAGAACGCCCGGACCCCCGCCAGTGCTTCCCGGAACACCGCGATCTCCTCGTCCGTGGTGTAGACCGCCGCCGACGCGCGGGCGGTGGCGGCGACGCCGAACCGTCGGTGCAGCGGCTGCGCGCAGTGGTGCCCGACGCGGACGGCCACGCCGGCGTCGTCGAGCACCTGGCCGACGTCGTGCGCGTGGACTCCGTCGACGACGAAGGACACCGTGGCGAGGCGGTCGACGTTCTCGGTCGGCCCGATCACCCGCACGCCGGGGACGGACGCGACCGCGTCGAGCAGCAGACCGGCCAGGTGCCGCTCGTGCGCGGCGACGGCGTCCATGCCGAGCTCGGCCAGGTAGGTCGCGGCGGCGCCCATGCCCACGGCCTGGGACACCATCTGGGTGCCGGCCTCGAACCGGCGCGGCGGCGGGGCGTAGGTGGTGGCCTCCATCGTGACGACCTCGACCATCGACCCGCCGGTGGTGACGGGCGGCATCGCCTCGAGCAGCTCGCGGCGGCCGTACAGCGCGCCGACGCCGGTGGGCCCGAGCATCTTGTGCCCGGAGAACGCGGCGAAGTCCACGCCGAGCGCGGCCAGGTCCACCGGCAGGTGCGGCACGCTCTGGCAGGCGTCGAGCACCGTGAGCGCCCCGACCTCCCGCGCCCGCGCGACGAACGGCGCGACCGGGGTGATCGCCCCGGTCACGTTCGAGGCGTGCGTGAACGCCAGCACCTTGGTGCGCTCCGTGACGACCGTGCCGAGCTCGTCCACCCGGATCCGCCCGGAGTCGTCGACGCCGAGCCAGCGCAGCGTGGCGCCGGTGCGGGCGGCGAGCTCCTGCCACGGGACGAGGTTCGCGTGGTGCTCGGCCTCGGTGACGACGATCTCGTCGCCGGGCGCGAGGGCGAACCGGCGCGCGGCGTCCCCGCCCCGGCCGAGCGTCGCGTTGGACATCGCGTACGCGACGAGGTTGAGGCCCGCGGTCGCGTTCGACGTCCACACCAGCTCGTCGTCGCGGACGCCCACGAACGACGCGACCTGGGTCCGCGCGGTCTCGAACGCCTCCGTCGCCTCCTCGGCGAGCTGGTGCGCGCCGCGGTGCACGGCGGCGTTGCGCTGCGCGTAGAAGTCCTGCTCGGCGTCGAGGACGACCTCGGGCTTCTGCGAGGTGGCGCCGGAGTCGAGGTAGACCAGCGGGCGGCCGCCGCGGACGGTCCGTGCCAGCAGCGGGAAGTCCGCGCGCACCGCCGCCAGCTCGGTGGCGCCGAGCGTCCGGCCCTCCTCGGGCGTCGCGCCCTGGGCCGCGTCCAGCGTGTCCGTCATCTCGTCGTCCCTCGTGCTCGTGCCGTCGCGGGTGCAGCCCCGTCGCCCCGGGGTGGGGCCGGGGGCGGCGGTGCGTCGCCCCCGGCCCGGTGTGCCGTGCCGTCAGGCGCCGGCGGCCGCGCCGGTGAGGAACCGGTCGTAGCCCTCGTTCTCCAGGCGCTCGGCGAGCTCCGGCCCGCCCTCCTCGGCCACGCGGCCGTCCACGAACACGTGGACGAAGTCCGGCGTGATGTAGCGCAGGATGCGCGTGTAGTGGGTGATGAGCAGCACGCCCACGTCGGTGGTCTCGCGGACGCGGTTCACGCCCTCGGAGACGATGCGCAGCGCGTCGACGTCGAGGCCGGAGTCGGTCTCGTCGAGGATGGCGAACCGCGGCTTGAGCAGCTCCATCTGGAGGATCTCGTGGCGCTTCTTCTCGCCGCCGGAGAAGCCCTCGTTGACGGACCGCTCCGCGAAGGTGGCGTCCATGCGCAGGCGCTCCATGGCGCTGTTGACGTCCTTGACCCACGTCCGCAGGGCCGGGGCCTCGCCGTCGATCGCGGTCTTCGCGGTGCGCAGGAAGTTCGACACCGACACGCCCGGCACCTCGACGGGGTACTGCATCGCCAGGAACATCCCGGCGCGCGCCCGCTCGTCGACGGACATCGCGAGGACGTCCTCGCCGTCGAGCGTCACGGTGCCCGACGTGATCGTGTACTTGGGGTGACCGGCCAGCGAGTACGCCAGCGTCGACTTGCCGGAGCCGTTCGGGCCCATGATCGCGTGGGTCTCGCCGCTGTTGATGGTCAGGTCGACGCCGCGCAGGATCGGCTTCGGACCCTCCTTGGTCTCGACGCTGACGTGCAGGTCGCGGATCTCCAGGGTGGACATGCTTCGTTCTCCTCGCAGCAGGCTCAGGCGGCGCCGTCGACGTCGACGAGCACGCGCTCGCCGTCGACGGTCAGGGGGTAGACGGGGACGGGGCGGACGGCCGGGGGGCCCAGCGGCTCGCCGGTGCGCAGGTCGAACCGCGACCCGTGCAGCCAGCACTCCACGGTGCAGCCCTCGACCTCCCCGTCGGACAGCGACACGGCGCCGTGCGAGCAGATGTCGCTGATGGCGTGCAGCGCGCCGTCCTCGTCGCGGACGACCGCGACCTCGACGACGCCCGACTCCCCCTCGAGCTCGACGCGCAGGGCGCCGGCCTCGGGGACGTCGGAGGTCATGCAGGCGAGCTGGGCGGTCATGCGGGCTCGTCCCGGCTGGTGACCGAGGCGGGCTCGACGAGGATCGCGCGGGCGCCGTCGGTCTGCGGCGTGACGGCGGACGCGTGGTCACCGCCGGCGGGCGCCGCGACGGCCGGGGCGCCCGCCGTGGTCGCCGGGGCGAACTCCGTCATCGACCGGGCCAGCTCGGCCTCGATCGCCGCGATGAGCCGCTCCTCGACCTCGGGGACGCCGATCTGCCCGATCAGCTCCGCGAAGAACCCGCGCACCACCAGGCGGCGGGCGTCGGTCTCCGGGATGCCACGGGCGCGCAGGTAGAACAGCTGCTCGTCGTCGAACCGGCCGGTGGCCGACGCGTGGCCGGCGCCCTCGATGAGGCCGGTCTCGATCTCGAGGTTCGGCACCGAGTCCGCGCGCGCGCCGTCCGTGAGGACCAGGTTGCGGTTGAGCTCGTAGGTGTCGGTGCCCTCGGCCTCCTTGCGGATCAGCACGTCGCCGACCCACACGGTGTGCGCGCCCTCGCCCTGCAGCGCGCCCTTGTAGGTGACGCGGCTGGTGCAGGACGGCACGGCGTGGTCGACGAACAGCCGCTGCTCCTGGTGCTGGCCGGCGTCCGCGAAGTACACGCCGAGCATCTCGACCGAGCCGCCCTCGCCGGCGAACTCGGCGTCCGGCGTGATGCGCACGACGTCGCCGCCGAGCGTCACGACGATGTGCTTGACGGTGGCGTCCCGTCCCAGGCGCACCCGGTGGGCGGCGTTGTGCACCGAGCCCTCGGCCCAGTCCTGCACCGACACGACCGTCAGGTGGGCGCCGTCCTCGGCCACGACCTCGACCGTCTCGGTCAGCAGCGCCGACCCGACGTGGTCGATGACGACCGTGGCCTGCGACATCGGCTCGGCGTGCACCAGCAGGTGCGACGCGGTCGGCTCGAGCTGGCCCTCGACGCCCTCGACGCGCACCGAGGTGACCGTCGACGCGACGGCCTCGCGCGGGATCGTGACGACCGTGGCGCGCGGGAACGACGCCCACGCGACGGCCGCGGCCCGGTCCCCCGGCTGCCCGGCGCGACCCAGGCGCGCGTCGCCGCGGTCGACGATCTCGACCTCGACCTCGGGCGCGTCCACGACCGTGGTCAGGACGCCGTGCCCGGTCAGCGTGCCGGTCTCCGGTGCGAACAGCGGCGCCAGCCGGTCCACGGGCGAGAACCGCCACTCCTCCTCGCGGCCCGTCGGCACGGCGAAGTCCGCGACCTCGAACGAGGTCGGGCGCGCGGCGCGGGACGCCTCCGGGACGGTGCCGACGCCGTGGCTGTGCGCCTCGTCGGCGGTGGCCCTGGAGTGGTCGGTCGACAGACCCTGCTCTGCGGTGGTCGACATCAGCCGACGGCCCCTTCCATCTGCAGCTCGATCAGGCGGTTCAGCTCGAGGGCGTACTCCATGGGGAGCTCGCGCGCGATGGGCTCCACGAACCCGCGCACGATCATCGCCATGGCCTCCGTCTCGGGCATGCCGCGGGACATCAGGTAGAACAGCTGGTCCTCGCTGACGCGGGACACCGTGGCCTCGTGGCCCATCGACACGTCGTCCTCGCGGACGTCGACGTACGGGTAGGTGTCCGACCGGGAGATCTGGTCGACCAGCAGGGCGTCGCACAGCACGTTCGATGCCGAGTGCGAGGCGCCCTCGAGCACCTGCACGAGGCCGCGGTACGACGTGCGGCCACCGCCGCGCGCCACCGACTTCGACACGATCGAGGACGACGTGTGCGGCGCGGCGTGCACCATCTTCGAGCCGGCGTCCTGGTGCTGGCCCTCGCCCGCGAAGGCGATGGACAGCGTCTCGCCGCGGGCGTGCTCGCCCAGCAGGTAGATCGCCGGGTACTTCATGGTGACCTTGGAGCCGATGTTGCCGTCGACCCACTCCATCGTCGCGCCCTCGGCGGCGGTCGCCCGCTTCGTCACGAGGTTGTAGACGTTGTTCGACCAGTTCTGGATCGTCGTGTACCGCACGCGGGCGTTCTTCTTCACGATGATCTCGACCACCGCGGAGTGCAGCGAGTCCGACTGGTAGATCGGCGCGGTGCAGCCCTCGACGTAGTGCACGTACGAGCCCTCGTCCGCGATGATCAGCGTCCGCTCGAACTGGCCCATGTTCTCGGTGTTGATCCGGAAGTACGCCTGCAGCGGGATCTCGACGTGCACGCCCGGCGGGACGTACACGAACGAGCCGCCCGACCACACGGCGGTGTTGAGCGACGCGAACTTGTTGTCCCCCGGCGGGATGACCGAGCCGAAGTACTGCTCGAACAGCTCGGGGTACTCGCGCAGGCCGGTGTCGGTGTCGACGAAGATGACGCCCTGCGCCTCGAGCGACTCCTGGATCTGGTGGTAGACGACCTCGGACTCGTACTGCGCGGCGACGCCCGCGACGAGGCGCTGCTTCTCCGCCTCCGGGATGCCGAGCCGGTCGTAGGTGTTCCGGATGTCCTCGGGCAGCTCCTCCCAGGAGGTCGCCTGCTTCTCCGTGGACCGCACGAAGTACTTGATGTTGTCGAAGTCGATGCCCGACAGGTCCGCGCCCCACCAGGGCATCGGCTTCTTGTCGAACAGGCGCAGCGCCTTGAGGCGGGTCTTGAGCATCCACTCCGGCTCGTTCTTCAGCGCGGAGATGTTGCGCACGACCGCCTCGGACAGGCCGCGCTGGGCGGAGGCGCCCGCGGAGTCCGGGTCGTGCCAGCCGTAGCCGTACGCACCGATCGAGGCGATCGCCTCGTCCTGGGTCATCGGCTCGGCCGTGCGGCCGGGGTCCGTCGTGGTCATCTCATCGTCCTTCCGTGTACGCCGCGGGGGCGGTGGCGTCGGGTCGCTCGGGGGGTGCTGCCGGTCGGCCAGGCGGGGGCCCGGAGGTGCCGGCGGGCGGGTCGGTCGCGGTCGGTCGCCGCACCGGGGTGATCGGGATGTTGGTCGTGCAGACGTGACCGCCGCGCGCGAGGGTCGCGAGCCGCTGCACGTGGACGCCGAGCATCCGGGAGAACGCGTGCGCCTCCGCCTCGCAGAGCTCGGGGAACTCCGAGGCGACGTCCTGCACCGGGCAGTGGCCCTGGCAGAGTTGGATCGCGTGGCCGCCGGGCACCGGCCGGGCGGTGGCGGCGAAGCCGTCGTCCGCGAGCGCCTCCGCCAGCACCCGGGCGCGACGGGCGGGGTCGTCGCCGGCCTCGGCGAGCGCGCCGGCGTGCCGCTGCTCCAGCTCGTGCACCCGCCGCTCGGCGAAGCTGCGCACCGCGTCAGCGCCGCCGATCTCGGCGACGAACCGCAGGGCCTGCGCCGCGAGCTCGGAGTACTGCTGGCTGAGCGCCGCCTGCCCCTCGGCGGTGACGACGTAGCGCTTGGCGGGCCGGCCGCGGCGCGCGGGCCCGACCTGGCCGCGGCCGTCGTGGACCCCGATCTGGCCCTCGGCCTCGAGCGTCGCGAGGTGCCGGCGGACGGCCGCCGCGGTGAGCGAGAGCTCCGCGGCGAGCTCGGCGGCCGAGACCGGTCCGTCGGCGGCGATGAGGTCCAGCACGCGGCGGCGCGTGCCCGCCTCGAGGTCGTGCTCGCCCGGGACCGGTGCGACGCCCGGCGGCACCGCGGGGAGGCTCGGCGTCGTGGGACCCATGCACCCTCCTCCGGTTCGCTGCTGCGCGGCTGACGGCGGTCCCCGGGAGGCACGCCAGGACGCCACGAGGGCATCCGATATCGGCAACATCTTTGTTGCCGAATTCAGTCCCCGCAAGCAAGGTCTGCCTCACACCGGGCACGGCACCTACACTCGCGGGGTGCTCGGCCCGACTCCCACCCCGCTCGCCGTCGAGGTCCGCGGGCTCGTCAAGCGGTACGACGGCCGGGCGGTCGTCGACGGCCTCGACCTGCAGGCCGCACCCGGACGGGTGACGGCCGTGCTCGGCCCGAACGGTGCCGGCAAGACCACCACCGTCGAGTGCTGCGAGGGGCTGCGCACACCCGACGGCGGCGCGGTCCGGGTGCTGGGGCTCGATCCGGTCGCCGACGCGCGCGCCCTGCGGCCCCGCGTCGGGGTGATGCTCCAGGACGCCGGCCTGCCGACCGGCGTCCCCGCGCTCGGCGTGCTGCGGCACGTCGCCGCGATGTACGCCGACCCGCGGGACGTCGGCGAGCTCGCCGACCGCCTCGGCCTGCACCCGTTCGCCCGCACCACCGTCCGGCGGCTGTCCGGCGGGCAGCGCCAGCGGCTCGCGCTCGCGACCGCCGTCGTCGGCCGGCCCGACGTCGTGTTCCTCGACGAGCCGTCCGCCGGCATGGACCCGCAGGCCCGCCGCGCCGTGTGGGACCTCGTGGCCGAGCTGCGGGCCGACGGGGTGGCCGTCCTGCTCACCACGCACCTCATGGACGAGGCGGAGGCGCTGGCCGACGAGGTCGCCGTGGTCGACCACGGTCGGGTCATCGCCCGCGGCTCCGTCCCGGACCTCCTCGCGGGTGCCGACGGGTCGACCCTGACGTTCCGGGCCACGCCCGGGTTGCCCGTCGACGACCTCGGCCGGGCGCTGGCGGCGGGCGGCGCGGCGGATGCGGCGGGCGCGGGCGGCACGGCGGGCGCGGCGGACGCGCGCCGCCCGGTCGTGCGGGAGACGGGACCCGGCGCGTACGTCGTGGACGCCCCCGCCGACCCCCGGCTGCTCGCGGCGCTCGCCGCGTGGTGCGCCGACCGCGACGTGCTGCTCGCCCACGTGGACGTCGGACGGCGCACGCTCGAGGACGTGTTCCTGGACCTCACCGGACGGACCCTGCGATGACCGCGACCACGCCGGACGCCCGCGCCTCAGCACCCGCGCCGGACGCACCGGACCGCGCGGCGCCCGCCGCACGCCGCGTGCTCGCGCAGGCGCGGTTCGAGACGCTGGCCGTGCTCCGCAACGGCGAGCAGCTGCTCGTCACGCTCGTCATCCCCGTGGTGGCGCTCGTCGCCCTGGGGCGGTCGTCGTTCGTCGAGCTCGACACCGGGGGCGCCGCGCGGCTCGACGTCGTCACGCCCGGGGTGCTCGGCCTGGCCGTGATGGCGGGGTCGCTGACCTCGCAGGCGATCGCGACGGCGTTCGACCGGCGCAACGGCGTCCTGCGCCTGCTCGCCACGACGCCGCTCGGACGCGGCGGCCTGCTCGCCGGCAAGGTGCTCGCCGTGCTCGCCGTCGCGGCGCTGCAGGTGCTCGTCGTCGGCGCCACGGCGCTCGTCCTCGGCTGGCGCCCCGACCCCGCCGGCCTCGTCCCCGCCGCGCTGGCCCTGCTGCTGGGCGTCGCGGCGTTCACCGCGCTCGCGCTGCTGCTCGCCGGGACGCTGCGCGCGGAGGCGGTCCTCGCGGTGGCGAACCTGCTGCTCGTGGTGCTCGCCGTGGTCGGGGGTGTCGTGCTGCCCGTCGCCGAGCTGCCCGACGGCTGGGCGTCGGTGGCCCGCTGGTTGCCGCCGGGTGCCCTCGGCGAGGCGCTGCGCACGTCCCTGGTCGACGGCGACTTCCCCGCGGCCCCGCTCGCGGCGCTGGCGGCCTGGGCGCTGCTGCTGGCCGCGGCCGTGCGGCGCTGGTTCCGCTGGGACTGACGCGCCCGAGCGGACGAGCGCACCCGAGCGCACCCGGACCTCCCCCGGACCGGGCCTATCCGCCCGACCGCCCCGTCCGTCGCGTCCGCCCCTGCCCCCACCCCCCTAGCCCGTCGAGAGTGCAGTAGATGCGGGCTTCGGGCGCTGGAACCCCGCATCTACTGCACTCTCGACGCGCCTGCGCCGGCGAGCGACGCGGGCGGGCTCCCGCACGCATGCACGCGGGGGCGAGCGAGCGAGGCGGGCGGGCTCGGTCGGACGAGGACGGGCTCGGCAAGGAGGCGCGGAGGGACGTGGGCGGGCCGGAGCGGCGCGGTCGCGGGCGTGAGCAAGGACTCGCGCGCACGCGCACCCGCGGGTCCTGCCGCGACCGTAGGCTGGCCCCCGTGAGCTCCGACGTCGCCGCCGTGCCCGCGCCCCGCCCCGCACCGACCCGGTCGGCCGGCTGGCGCGAGCGGCTGGCGCACCCGGTGCTCGTGGCGAACCTGGTCGGGCAGATCGGCATCGTCGTCACGGGCGGCGCCGTGCGGCTCACCGGGTCCGGGCTGGGCTGCTCGACGTGGCCGCAGTGCGAGCCCGGGCAGTTCGCGCCGGTGTTCCACGAGGCCGCGACCTACCACCGGTTCGTGGAGTTCGGGAACCGCACCCTGACGGGTGTCCTCTCGGTGCTGGCCGTGCTCGTGATCCTCGTCGTCTGGCCGGACCGCCGGCGCGCCCGCTCGTACCGGCTGCTGGGCTTCGCGCCGCTGCTCGGCGTCGCGGCACAGGCGGTCATCGGCGGGGTCATCGTGCTGCTGCACCTGCACCCGGCCTGGGTGAGCCTGCACTTCCTGGTGTCGATGCTGCTCGTGGTGCTGTCCACGCTGCTCGTCCACCGCGGGCGCGAGGGCGACGCGGCGCCGGTGCCCGTCGTGCCCCCTGCGGCCCGGGCGCTCGTCCCGGTCCTGGCGGTGCTGCTGGCGGTCGTGCTGGTGCTCGGCGCCGTCACGACCGGCGCCGGCCCGCACTCCGGCGACGAGGAGGTCGGGTACCGGTTCGCGGTCGACCCCTACCTGATGGCCCGCGTGCACGCCGCCTCGGTGTGGCTGTTCGTCGCCGTGCTGGTGGCGCTGCTCGTGCTCAACCGCCGCGGGCCGCAGGTGCTGCGCCGCCGCGGCCGGGTGATGGTCGCGCTGGTCGCCCTCCAGGGGCTCATCGGGTACGTGCAGGTCGCGACCGACCTGCCGGTGCTGCTCGTCCTGCTGCACATGCTCGGCGCCGCGCTGCTCGCGGCCGGCACCACCCGCTACCTGCTGACGTTCCGCACCCGGGACGTCGACGCCCCCGGCGCGACCGCCTCGGCGGCGACCGCGCCGACGGCACCCCCCGCCTGACCCGTCCTCGGAGGCCGCCGTGCTCGACGCGATCGGCTCGTTCCTGCCCGTGGCGCTCGCCGTCGCCCTGAGCCCGTTCCCGCTGGTGGCGACGACGCTGCTGCTGACCGGCCCGCGGGCACGCACGTCGGGGTGGCTGTTCCTCGCCGGCTGGGTCGTGGGCCTCGGCGCCCTGACCGCGGTCGCGCTCCTCGTCGTCGGCGGCGTGGAGTCGGTGGACGGCGGGCCCCGCGCCGTCGCGTGGCTCCGCGTGCTGCTCGGTGCCGCGCTCGTCGTGCTCGCCGTGCGGAAGGTCGTCGCGGCGCGCGGGTCCGGGACGTCCGACGCCCCGGGCTGGCTGTCGGCCTTCGACGACCCGGCACCCGCCCGGACGCTGGGACTGGGCGCGGCGCTGGGCGGCGCCAACCCGAAGAACATCGCGCTCACCGCGTCCGCCGCGGCCACGGTGCAGGAGGTCGCCCCGGACGCCGTCGTCGCCTCCGGCGCCGTGTTCGTGCTGCTCGGGTCGGCGAGCGTCCTCGCCGCGGTCGCGGCCCACGCCGTGGCGGGGGCGCGGGCCGAGCCGGTGCTGACCCGGGTCCGCGACCTCATGACACGGCACAGCGCGGTCCTCACCGCGGCGGTCCTGCTCCTGATCGGCGGGAAGATCCTCGGCGACGGCCTCGCGGCGCTGTAGCCGCCCCGGCGTGCCCGCTCACCAGGCCCACGACGAGTCCGGGCGTTGCTCGGGGCACGTGGTGGCACCGTCGGGGAGCATCTCGAAGTGCCACATCTCGTTGGCGTACGTGCGGCACAGCCCGAGCTCCTCGCCGTGCTCCCCCAGCCACAGCGCACCGTCGGTCGGGCCCACGTCGACAGCCAGCCCCTGGACGTGGGCGGACCGGTCCGGCGGCAGCACCCAGCGGTACGCCTCGGGGACGCCGTAGCGCTCCACCGCCTGGTCGACGAGCCGCTGCTGCTCCTCCGGGGTGCGGCGGCCGGACGTCAACGCCAGCTCGATCCCGTCGGCCGCCGCGGCGGCGACGGCGGCGTCGAGCCGTCGCTGCAGCTCGGGGTCGAGGCCGACGGCGTCGCCCGCACCGGCCGGATCGCCCGCGCCGGCCGGGTCGGACGCGCGGGGCGGCTCGGACGCGGGGACGGTGCCCGTCGGCGTGCCCGGGCCGCGCGCCGCGCCGGACAGCAGCCGGTCGGCGGCCGCGGACAGGTCCACGCCCTGCACCGCCCAGGCGCCGGCCGCGAGCACGAGCAGCGCCACGACGCCCCACCGCCGCCACGCCCGGCCGCCGTGTCCGCCGTGGCCCCCGTGTCCGCCGGGCCGGCGCCCGCGGGTGCCGCGTGCGTCCGCGTGCCCGACGTCCGCACCCCGCACGCCCGCGGGCGCCGGGCTCGTGCGGTCGGGGTCTGCCGTGAGCCGGTCGGGCCGGCGGGTCGTCGTCATGCCTCCACCGTCCCCGCGACCACCCCCGCGGGGCGTCGGACGCCGGGTCGATCGCCGCGGCCGCACCGGACCGCCCTCGGGTGGTGGGCGTCCGCTCCAGGTCCGACGCCGCACCGCGGACCTCCACCCGAGGGTGGTGCCGGCCCTCGCACGATCCGCCCAGCCGCTGACGCCCCGGCCGGAGCCGCCGCCCTAGGCTCGCCGCATGCCCGGGACCGACCACCGTCACGACGCGCTCGTCGACGGCCTCGTCGCGCTCGGCGTGCTGCTGGGGTGGACGCTCGCGGTCACCCTGCTCGCGCGCACCGGGCTGTGGAGCCCGCGCTGGCAGGAGGCGCACCTGTGGGCCGGCGTCGGCCTGGCGGTACCGCTGGCGCTGCGCCGCGCGGCCCCGGCGGCCGGGCTGTGGCTGACGGTCCTCGTCTACCCGCTCGGCTACGCGGTGCTGACCTACGGGGCCACGGTGCAGGCCGACCTGCACGCGGCGCCCCTCCTCGTGGCGGCCTACGCGGCGACGCGCGCCCGGGCGGTGCACCCGGTGCTCGCCGGGGCGGCGGGGGCGGCCGCGACCGCGGTGCTCGCGACGGGGACCGACAACCTCCGCCTGCTGCTGTCCGGGGCGGCGGGGCCCGCGAACCCCGCGCTCGGCGATCCCTCGGACACGCTGCTGCTGGTGCTGCTCGTCCTCGCGGCGACGACGCTCGGCACCGTGGCGGGGCGGCTGGCGGCCACCACCCGCTCGCTCGAGCTCCGCAACGCCGAGCTGCACGCCCTGCAGGCGGAGCGCGAGCGGGCCGCGGTCCGGGCCGAGCGCACCCGCATCGCCCGGGAGCTGCACGACGTCGTCGCGCACCACGTCAGCGCGATCGTGGTGCGGGCCCAGGCCGCGGACCGCGTCGGCGACCGCCACCCCGAGGAGTACCGGGACGCGGTGCGGTGGATCGCGCCGGCCGGCAAGGAGGCGCTGACGGCGATGCGGTCGGTCGTGCGCGTGCTGCGGGCCGCGGACCGGCCGGACGTCCCGCTGTCCCCCCTGCCCGGGCTGACGGAGCTGCAGGACGTGCTCGAGCGCGTGCGGGGGTCGGGCCTCGCGGTCGAGGCGGTGCTGCCCGACCCGCTGCCGCCGTGCCCGCCGGAGGTCGGGCTGGCGGTGGTCCGCGTCGCGCAGGAGGCGCTGACGAACGTGCTGGTGCACTCGGACGCCGCCCGCGCCCGGGTCGAGCTGAGCGGTCGCCCGGGCCGCCTCGCGCTGCGGGTCGAGGACGACGGTCCGGCGCGCGCCGGCACCGAGGGCACCGGGAGCACCGGGGGCGGCGGCAACGGGGTCGTCCACATGCGCGAGCGCGCGGCGGCGTGCGGCGGGACCCTGGCGGCGGGTCCGGCAGGTCCTGCCGGGCGCGGCTGGGTCGTCGCCCTGGAGGTGCCGGTGCCGTGACCGACGCCCCCGAGGTCCGCGTGCTCGTGGCGGACGACCAGGCGATGATCCGCTTCGGCCTGCGGCTGATCATCGACCACGAGCCCGGGCTGACGACCGTCGCGGAGGCCGCCGACGGCGCGCAGGCCGTCGAGCTCGCCGCCCGGCACCGCCCCGCCGTCGTGCTCATGGACATCCGCATGCCGGTGCTCGACGGGATCGAGGCGACCCGGCGGCTGCGCGCCGACCCCGCGCTCGACGCCGTGCGGGTGCTCGTGCTCACCACGTTCGACGACGAGGAGTACGTCACCCGGGCGCTGCACGCCGGCGCGGACGGGTTCCTGCTCAAGGACACGGACCCGGCGGCGCTGGTCACGGCGGTCCGGCGGGTGCACCAGGGCGGCTCGGTGCTCGACCCGGCGATCGCGCCCCTGGTGCTGGAGCAGTGGCGGCGCTGGGGCCGCTCCCGCCCGCAGGTGGCGGCCGACCCGTCGGGGCCCGGCGGCCTGAGCCCGCGCGAGCGGGACGTGCTGCTGGCCGTGGCGCGCGGGCGGTCGAACCAGGAGGCCGCGGACGAGCTCGGCCTGGCCGTCGCCACGGTCAAGGCGCACGTCCACGGCCTGCTCGCGAAGACCGGCACGACCTCGCGGACCCAGCTCGTGGTGCTCGCGTACGAGTCGGGCCTGGTGGTGCCGGGCGGCGATCTTCCCCGCTGATCTTCTGGTGTGTCGTAGGTCACATCTACGCTCGCACCATGGAACAGGCGATCGAGGCCCGCGGGCTCGCGAAGCGCTACAAGGGCGTCACCGCCCTGGACGGCGTGGACCTCACGGTGCCGGCCGGCACCGTGCTCGGTCTGCTCGGCCCGAACGGGGCCGGCAAGACCACCATCGTGCGGATCCTGTCGACGCTGCTGCGCCCGGACAGCGGGACCGCGCACGTCATGGGCGTCGACGTCCTGGCCCGCCCCGCGGAGGTCCGTCGCCGCATCGGGCTGTCGGGGCAGTACGCCGCGGTCGACGAGTACCTCTCGGGGTACGAGAACCTCGAGATGATCGGGCGCCTCTACCACCTCGGCGCGCGGCGGGCCCGGGCCCGGGCGCGCGAGCTGCTCGCGTCGTTCCGCCTGGAGGACGCCGCCGACCGTCCCACGCGCACGTACTCCGGCGGCATGCGGCGACGGCTCGACCTCGCCGGCGCCCTGGTGGCCGACCCGCCGGTCATCTTCCTCGACGAGCCGACCACGGGCCTGGACCCCCGCGGCCGCACCGACATGTGGGAGGTCATCCAGCAGCTCGTGGCCGGGGGCACCACCCTGCTGCTCACCACGCAGTACCTCGAGGAGGCCGACATGCTCGCCGACGAGATCGTCGTGATCGACCACGGGCGGATCATCGCGCAGGGCACCGCGGACCAGCTCAAGCGCCAGGTCGGCGGCGAGCGCCTCGAGCTCACCGTCGCCGACGCCGCCCGGCTCGCCGACGTCACGGAGGCACTCGCCCCGCTGGGCGTCGGGGCCCCCGCCGTCGACGAGTCCCGCCGGTCGTTCGTCATGCCGGTGTCCGGCGGCCCCGAGGTGCTCGGGGAGGCGCTGCGCCGCCTCGACGCCCAGGACGTCCGTCTCGAGGACGTGGGCCTGCGCAGGCCCACCCTCGACGACGTGTTCCTCGCCCTCACCGGGCGCCCGACCGAGCAGGACGACGCCCCGCAGGAAGGAGGCGCGTGATGCGGTTCCCCGCCGTGCTGGCCGACGCGTCCGTCGTCGCCAAGCGCAACATCATCAAGATCAAGCGGGTCCCCGACCTGCTGGTGTTCACCACGCTGTCGCCGATCATGTTCGTGCTGCTGTTCTCGTACGTCTTCGGCGGCGCGATCGACCAGCAGGGCGGCGGGTCCGCCTACCGGGAGTTCCTCATCGCGGGGATCTTCGCCCAGACGGTCATCTTCGGCGCGACCGTCACCGGGGCGGCGCTCGCCGAGGACCTCAAGAAGGGCATCCTCGACCGGTTCCGGTCGCTGCCGATGGCGCCGTCCGCCGTCCTCACCGGCCGCACGTTCTCCGACGTCGTCAACAACGTCATCGTGCTGGTCGTCATGGGGCTGACCGGCCTCGTCGTCGGCTGGCGCATCCGGTCGTCGTGGCTCGACGCGCTCGCCGGGTTCGGGCTGCTGCTGGCGTTCGCCTACGCGATCTCCTGGATCATGGCGTGGGTCGGGATGCTGGTGCCGAGCCCGGAGGTCGTGAACAACGCGTCGTTCATCATCATCTTCCCGCTGACGTTCGTGGCCAACACGTTCGTCCCGCTGGAGACGCTGCCGACGCCGCTGCAGACGTTCGCGGAGTGGAACCCCGTCTCCGCGGTCACGCAGGCCGCACGGGAGCTGTTCGGCAACATCCCACCGGGCGTGCCCGAACCCACGGCGTGGCCGCTGCAGAACCCCGAGCTCTACACGCTGATCTGGTCCGCGCTGTTCCTGGCGATCTTCGTGCCGCTCGCGAACGCGCAGTACCGGGTGTCCACCAGCCGCTGACGTCGGCGGGTCCCCGACGTGGCGGGGCCGGCGGTCAGGCGAGGCCCTCCGCCATGCGGTCGCCCTTGCGCGCGTACAGGGCGGCGTCCGCGCGGGCGAGCACCTCGCGGACGGGCTCGTCCCGGCGCGCCTGGGCGACGCCGTGGCTCCACGTCGGGTCCCCCGGCGCCCGCACCGCGTCGGCCTGCAGCGCCCACACCTCGGCGTCCTCCGCGGTGCGCCCGGCCAGCACCACCGCGAACTCGTCGCCGCCCCGCCTGCCGATGACGTCGTGCCGCCCGAGCGTGCCCCGCCAGGCGTCGACGAGCCGCACCAGGACGTCGTCGCCCGCCTGGTGCCCCTGGGTGTCGTTGACCTCCTTGAAGTCGTCGACGTCGAGGCACACCAGGCTCACCGGCCGGCCGTCGCGGGTGGTCCGCGCCACCACGGCGGCGGCGCGCTCGTCGAACGCCGCGCGGGTCAGGACCCCGGTCAGGTCGTCCGTCGTGGCGAGCTCCCGCAGCCGCGACAGCAGATACGTCACCAGCTCGCTCGTCACGACCGTCATCACGGCCAGCACGACCCAGCTCGCCGGGCGGAACGGCACCGGGGCCGCGGCCATCGCCCCGGCGAGCGTGACGACGACGAGCAGCAGCAGGCCACGCGCCAGCCGCCGGCTGCCGAGCAGCGCGGCGGCCTGCCCGGCGACGACCAGGCCGAGCGACGTCGTCACCACCCCGGCTGCGGTGCGGCAGACGGCAACCATCGCCGCCCCGACGGCGATCCCGAGCAGCACGGCCACCAGCGGCGTGCGCGGGTGGTGCCGCCAGACGACCGCGGCGACCGTCGCGACGGCCAGCACCGCCCCGCCGGCGTACCAGTACCCGACCCGCGTCAGCGGCGACGGCGGCCAGACGGCGCCCGCCAGGCACAGCACGGCGCACAGGCCGAGCACCACCGCCGCGTGCGTCCCGGCCAGGACGACCCCGGCCGGCGAGGGCGGCGGGGGGCTGGCGTCGGGCACACCCGTGTCATCGGCGCTCCCCGGCTCTCCCTGACCTGTCAGGCTCGACGTCCACCGATCGGGCGAAGGGTGAACACCCAGGTCACACGGGGCGCAGCGTGCTCCAGCCCCGGTCGCGCGACGCGGCAGCCGCCAGGACGCCGACCACCGCGCTCGGGCTGTGCAGCCGGCCCTCGAGCACGGCCGTGACCGCGTCGTCGAGCGGCAGCCACAGCGGGACCATGCCCGCCTCCTCGTCCTCGCGGGCGAACCGCTCGGCCTCGGGCACCTGCGACAGGTCGCGGGCCAGGTACACGACGATCCGCTCGGTGGACCCGCCCGGGGACGTGGCGAAACCCGTGAGCTCGTGCCACGAGCCGGCCCGCAGGTCGGCCTCCTCGGCGAGCTCGCGGGCGGCGGTGACGTGCGGCGGTTCCCCGTCGACGTCCCGCAGGCCGGCCGGCGGCTCCCAGAGCTCGGCCCGCACCGGGTGCCGGTACTGGCGCAGCAGCAGCACGCGGTCGTCCTCGTCGAGCGCGATCACCGCGACGGCACCGGGGTGGTCGACGAACTCGCGGACCACCTGCGACTCCCCCAGGTCCACGGTCTCGGACACCAGGTCCCAGATCTTGCCGTGGTGCAGGTCCGTGTGCTCCAGGACGGGGCGGGGGGCCGGCCGGTCGGCCGGCCCCCCGCTCGTCGCGTCGGCGACCGTCACGCCTCGACCGTGGCGCGGCGCCCGGCCGGGGCCGCCTGCTGCGCGGCCAGGGCGGCGGCCACCAGGCCCGAGAACAGCGGGTGCGCGCGGGTGGGCCGGGACTTGAACTCCGGGTGCGCCTGCGTCGACACGTAGTACGGGTGCACGTCGCGCGGCAGCTCGACGAACTCCACCAGCGACGAGTCCGGCGACACCCCGGAGATGACCAGGCCGGCCTCCTCGAGCTTGTCGCGGTACGCGTTGTTGACCTCGTACCGGTGGCGGTGCCGCTCGGTGACACGGGTCGTGCCGTACGCCTCCGCCACGACGGACCCCTCGGTGAGCACGGCCTCGTACGAGCCGAGCCGCATCGTGCCGCCGAGGTCGCCCTCGCCGCCCACGATCGCGAGCTGCTCCGCCATGGTCGCGACCACCGGGTCGGCCGGGTCCGCGTCGAACTCCGACGACGACGCCCCGGGCAGGCCCAGCACGTTGCGCGCGTACTCGATCACCATGGTCTGCAGGCCCAGGCAGATGCCGAGCGTCGGCACCCGGTTCTCGCGCGACCACCGCAGGGCGCCGAGCTTGCCCTCGATGCCCCGCACGCCGAAGCCGCCGGGGATGAGCACCGCGTCCACGCCGGACAGCGCGCGCTGCGCCCCGTCGGGCGTCTGGCAGTCGTCGGAGGTGACCCAGCGGATCCGCACCTTCGCGTCGTGGTGGAACCCTCCGGCGCGCAGCGCCTCGGTCACCGACAGGTACGCGTCGGGCAGGTCGATGTACTTGCCGACCAGCGCGATCTCGACGTGGTGGGCAGGCTGGTGCACGCGCTCCAGCAGGTCGTCCCACCCGCTCCAGTCCACGTCGCGGAACTGCAGGCCGAGCCGCTGCACCACGTACGCGTCGAGGCCCTCGGCGTGGATGACGCGCGGGATGTCGTAGATGCTCGGCGCGTCCTTGCAGGAGATGACGCCCTGCGTGTCGACGTCGCACATGAGCGCGATCTTCGCCTTGATCGACTGCGGCACCTCGCGGTCGGAGCGCAGCACGATCGCGTCCGGCTGGATGCCGATGCTGCGCAGCGCGGCCACGGAGTGCTGCGTCGGCTTGGTCTTCAGCTCACCCGACGGGCCGATGTACGGCACCAGCGAGACGTGCAGGAAGAACACGTTGTCGCGGCCGAGCTCGTGGCGCACCTGCCGGGCGGCCTCGAGGAACGGCTGCGACTCGATGTCGCCGACGGTGCCGCCGATCTCGGTGATGATGATGTCGACGTCGTCGGCGGCCTGCGACCGCATGCGCGTCTTGATCTCGTCGGTGATGTGCGGGATCACCTGGACCGTGTCGCCGAGGTACTCGCCGCGCCGCTCCTTCGCGATCACGTGCGAGTAGACCTGGCCGGTCGTGACGTTCGCCGACCCGACGAGGTCGACGTCGAGGAACCGCTCGTAGTGCCCGACGTCGAGGTCCGTCTCGGCGCCGTCCTCGGTGACGAAGACCTCGCCGTGCTGGAACGGGTTCATCGTCCCGGGGTCGACGTTGAGGTACGGGTCGAGCTTCTGCATCGTGACCCGCAGACCGCGGGAGCGGAGAAGTCGTCCCAGGCTGGAGGCGGTCAGGCCCTTGCCCAGTGAGGAGGCGACGCCTCCCGTGACGAAGATGTGCCGGGTCGTGGAGTCCGACCGCCCGGAGAGTCGATTTGCGCGCTCTGCCACGGGCTTCCACTGTACCCGACGCGAGCGGCCGGCGGGCCGACGCGCCGGGTGACGCCGGTGACACGCCGTCGGCGACCGACGTGCCGCCCGCCTCGGACCGGCTCAGCCCCGGTAGTGCGCCTCCAGCTGCGCCAGCACGTCCGGCAGCCGCGGGAGCCCGGCGGCCCGGGTGCGAGCGGCCTCCCGCAGCGCGTCGCGGCGGGAGGCGTCCGCGAGCACGCCCGCCACCGCCGCGCCGAGCGCCTCCGCGTCGCCGACGGGCACCAGCACCGCGGCGTCACCCGTCACCTCGCGCGTGCCGCCGGCGTCCGTGGCCACGAGCGCCGCGCCGAGCGCCAGCGCCTCCTGCACGGCGATCGGCTGCCCCTCCCACACCGCCGTGGACGCGACCACGTCCGCCGCGGCCACCAGGTCGGCGACGTCCTCGCGCCGCCCGAGCAGCGTCACGGGCGCACCGGCCGCACGGGCCGCGGCCTCGACCTCGTCATGCAGCGGACCGTCCCCCGCGACCACCCAGCGCAGCGCCGGGCGGGTCCGGACGGCCGCTGCCGCGGCGCGCACCAGGGTGTCCAGGCCCTTCTGCGGCGCCAGCCGGGCGACCGTGACGACCAGCTCGTCGGTGCTCGCGAGGCCCAGGTCCGCGCGTGTCTGCGCGGCCCCGCGCGACGGTGCCGGGCGGGCCGGCGCCGGGACGAGGGCGCGCTCGGCCGACCGGGCACCCTGCGCCCGGGTCAGCGCCACGAGGTCGCCCGAGACGCCGAGCACCACGTCGGCGCCGCGGGCGACCACCCGCCCGAGCACCGCCGACACCGCCCGGACCGCGCGGCCGCCGACGGGCAGGTTGTGCAGGGTGACGACGACGCGCGGCCGGCGCCCCGGCCGGGAGCGCACCGCCAGCACCGTCAGCGCACCCGCGCGCAGCCCGTGGGCGTGCACCGCGTCCGCGTCGCGGGACAGGCGCGCCAGGCGGGCGAGCGCGCGCAGGTCGGAGGCGTGCGGGCGGTCCGCGATCTCGACGGGCACGAACCGCGCCCCGCCGTCCGCCGGGGCGACGACCCCCGCCAACCCCGAGGGGCCGGCCACGACGACGCGGTCCCCCGCGTCGGACAGCGCGGCGGCCACCTGGGCGACGTGCCGGGCGACACCGCCCGCGCTCGACCCCAGCACCTGCAGCACCCGCTGTCCGGTCACCGCCCGGCCTCCTGCTCGTCCCGGCCGGCAGTGCCGGCTTCCGTCCCCGCGGCGTCGGCGGTGCCGGCGGTGCCGACGGCCTCCTTCGCTCCTGCGGCCGCACCGCCCGCGCCCGTCCCGGCCGCTGCGCCCGCCTGCCCCGGCGCCGCCGCGGCCCGGTCCCGCGCGCCGCCCGCGTGCGCCACGGACGGCGTCGCGCGGCGCCGCAGCAGCCCGGTCACCGTCGACCGGTCGAGCAGCCACACCGCCCCGACCACCACCGAGGCGGCGAGCGCCCCGCCGCCGGCCGCGGCCGCCACGGCCCCGCCCAGGCCGTCGGTGAACCGCTGCACCGCGTCCACGGTCCAGCGGCCCGCCGTCGCGCCGGCTGCTCCGCCGACCACGAGCACCGCGATCGTGCGGGCGGCCCCCGAGATCGCGTCCCGGCCCGCCGCAGCGCGCAGCGCCAGCAGCAGCACGGCCCCCGCGACGACCATGCCGACGGTGTTGCCGAGCGAGAGCGCCCGCAGGGTGGCCGGGCCGTCCTGCGCGCCGGGCACCAGCACGAGGCACGCGATCCACGACGCCACGACCACCGCGGCCCAGCCGCTGCTGACCGCGAGCACCGCGAGCCGTCCCCGCTCCAGCGCGTACAGCGCGCGCGACACGTGGAAGATCAGCCCGAGCCCGAGCAGCCCGGGGGCGATGAGCGTCAGCGCGACACCCACCGACGTGATGAGGCGCTCGTCGCCCGTGCCGATCGCCACGAACGCCCGCGCGACGGCCGGCGCGGCCGCGGCGAGCACCGCCGCGCCGACCGCCCCCGCGACCAGCACCGCCCGGGTGGTCACGGCGGCGAGCGGTGCGTACCCCTCGCGACCCGGCCGGGCCGCGCGTTCGGCGAGCCGCGGGAACGTGCTCGTCGCCAGCGGGACGGCGAGCACCGCGTACGGCAGCAGGTACACCGCCTGGACGACCTGCTGGTACGCCACCAGGGTGCCGTCACCGCCGAACCGGCGCGCCATCCACAGCGTCGTCACCAGCACGGCCACCTGCTGCGCCACGAGGCCGCCGACGCCCGCGAGCGCGAGCCCGCGCGCCCGCGCGGCGACTCCGTCGGGGAACCGCAGCGTCGGGCGCAGCCGGACGCCGGAGCGGTGCACGGGCACCAGCATGGGCAGGCCCATGGCGAGGACGCCCGCGGTCGTGCCCCACGCCAGCAGCGCGGTCGCACCGGCCGGCAGGACCCCGACGTCGCTCGACGCGGCGTCGACCTGGGCGTGCCGCAGCGCGGCCCCGTAGCCGAGGTAGGTCGCGATCACCACGAGGCTCGACAGCACGGGGGCGAACGCGGGCCAGAAGAACCGGCGCTGCGCCTGCAGGACCCCGGACAGCACCACGGCGAGCCCGTACAGCGGCAGCTGCGCGGCGAACACCCGCAGGAAGAACACCACGAGGTCGTGGCCGGCGTCCGACCGCGTCGTCGCCAGCAGCGCGATCGGCTCGGCCGCCAGCGCCAGCACCGCGGCGAGCAGCGTCAGGCCGCCCAGCGTCCAGCCGAGCATGGCCGAGGCGATGCGCGACACGTCGTCCCGCATCCCCCGGGCCAGCGGCGCCGCGAGCACCGGGATCAGGGCGCCGGCGAGCGCACCACCGGCCGCGACCTCGAACAGCACGTTCGGCAGGGTGTTCGCCCACGCGTAGGCGTCGCCCGCCGCGGTGATGCCGACGTTGCCGGTGAAGGCCAGCGTCCGTGCGAAGCCCAGCAGGCGGCTGACGACGGTCACGACCGAGATCAGGGCCGCCGCGCCCGCCAGACCCGACAGGACGCCCCGCCGGTTCACCGCCCGGGCACCCCGTCCGTCTCCGGGGCGCCGGGCGACGTCCGGGCGGGTCCCGGCACGTGCGCCGGACGTCGACCCCAGGCGTCGATCTCCCGCAGCACCGGGGTGCGCGCGATGACCTGCGTGAAGCTGATCCGCTCCGAGGCCACCGTCAGCGCCAGCACACCGGCCAGCAACGCGACGCGCACCGGGCGCGGGCACTGCTGGACCGCGACCACGCCGAGGGCGGCGCCGACGGCGTTCGCCCCGGAGTCGCCGAGCATGTCGCGCTCGGCCAGGTCGTCCGGGAGCTCCGCGACGACCGAGCCCAGGACCGCTGCGGCGGTCGCGCCGCCGCGGCCCCCGAGCACGCCCGCCGGGGCGGCGGCGAGCCCGGCGGCCTTGAGCGCGCGGCCCGGTCGCAGGTCGAGCAGGTTGACGAGGTTCGCGCTGGCGGCCACGAGGGCGCCGTCCACCGCGACGTCGACGAGCCGGGTCAGCACCGCGCGCCCGCGGCCGGCGACCGGGGCGTCGTGCGGCCTGCTCAGCGCCGCGGCGACCAGCGCGCCCGCGCCGATCCCCAGCACCTTCAGCCCGCCGGTCGTCACCTCGCCGCGCGCGAGCGCACCCAGGTGCCCCTTGAGGCCCTTGCGGACCGTGCCGTCACGGTCCTCCGTGAGGTCGTCGACGAGGCCGAACGCGGTCGCCGCGGTGGTCGCCACCGCCAGCGCCGCGCCGTCGCGGACCGACGGCGCACCGACGACGCCGCCGGCGAGCACGCCCGCGGCGACCGCCGGCCCGCCCAGCAGGCTGACGGGCTCGCCCCGGTGGTTCGTGCGCTCCCAGGTCCGGGCGCCGCCCGGCGGGTCGTCGTCGAGCACGCCGCGCACCAACGTGGTCGTGACCCGCGCGACCGCTGCCGCCGTGAGCCGGCGCGCGACGCTCACCCCTGGCCGCCCGCGTCGTCGGCGCCGTCCCCGGTGGTGTCGTCGGACGCGTCGTCCGACCCGGACGCGACGGGCGTGCGGTCCACCGGCGGCAGCACCGTCGTCTCGGGGAGCGTCGTCATGTCCTCCCCGTGGCCGTAGTGACCGCCGGAGCCGCCGATGCGCGCGTTGAGGGCGAGCGGCACGGAGACCTGCCCGGTCGCGGTGTCGGCGTCCGAGACGGTCGTGATCGCCCGGGACGCGTCCTCGTCGGCGAGGATCGCCTGCACCAGCGTGCCCTCGGCGAGCGGTCCGTCGACCACGACGGCGCCCTCGGACCGGGTCTGCGCGACCCGGGCCAGGGCGATCTGCGAGTCGAGCGCGGCCTGGAGCTCGTCGGCGTCGCCGCCCGCAGCGGCCTCCGCCTCCGCGGGTGCGACCGTCGGTGCGACGAGCACGACGGCGTCCGCGGGGGTCGTCACGTCGGCCCCGAAGGCGACCAGCGGGTCGTCGCCCGAGCTCAGCAGCTCCAGGAGCGTCGCCGCGTCGGTGCTCAGCTCGTCGGGCTGCGCCGGGTCGGCCCCGGTGAGGCCCTGGAGCAGCGCCTCCGCGAGCGCGGTGTCCGGCGTCGCGTCGTCGTCGGGCTGCGGGTCGAGGTACGCCTCGATGTTGCCGACCAGCGCGGAGCGGAACTGGCGCAGGTCCGTCGACGTCCACGCCGGGTTGAGCGTGACGTCCGCGCTCACGGTGGCGCCGGCGTCGGTGAGCTGGTCCTCGACCGCGGCGAGCGCGTCGCCGTCCACCGCGCCGAGCGCGACGACGGCGACCCGGCGGTCGTCGAGCGTGCCGTCGACCAGCTCGGCGCCCGCGGCGCGCACCCAGGCGTCGGCGGCGGCCAGGTCGGTGCCCGCGTCGTCGAGCTCAGCCCGCAGCGCGTCCTTCTCGGCGCGGAGCTGGTCGACCTGGCCGGTGAGCGTGTCGCCGATCGTCTCCTTGAGGGGTCCGGCCCCGAGCGCGATGCCGACGGCCAGCGCCAGGAACACCGAGATCAGGGAGACGAGGTGGTAGCGGAAGTCGATCACAGGGAGCGCTCTCGGTCGGGTGCCGGCACGAGGCGGGCACGGGCGGGACGGTCGGCGGGGCCGGGGGTCGCGCGGCGGGGCGGGACGTGCTCGGCCCGGGCGCGTCGGGCCGGCGTCACGGTGCGCCGCCGAACAGCGACCCGAGCCACGACACGAAGTCGTCCCAGCGGGCGCCGGTCAGCCCGATGAGGGTCTGGCCCGCGGTGGTCGAGGCCAGCGCGACGCCGAGCGCCAGCAGGCCGGCGAGCACCAGCAGCGTGAGCTGGAGGTTGGAGATCCGGTTGCGGTACAGCCGGGACACACCCTTGGCGTCGACGAGCTTGCCGCCCACGCGCAGCCGCGTGAGGAAGGTGCTGGCCATGCCGGAGCGGCCCTTGTCGAGGAACTCGACCAGCGTGGCGTGCGTGCCGACGGCGACGATGAGCTCGGCGCCCTTGTCGTCCGCCAGCAGCATGGCGACGTCCTCGCTGGTGCCCGTCGCCGGGAAGACGATGTGCGGCACGCCGAGCTGGTCCACGCGTGCGAGACCCGGCGCGCGGCCGTCCCGGTAGGCGTGCACGACGATCTCCGCGCCGCAGCGCAGCGCCCGGTCGGAGACGGAGTCCATGTCCCCGACGATCATGTCGGGCGTCCAGCCGGCCTCGAGGATCGCGTCCGCGCCGCCGTCCACCCCGATGAGCACCGGGCGGTACTCGCGGATGTACGGGCGCAGCGTGACCAGGTCCTCCTTGTAGTGGTACCCGCGCACGACGATGAGCACCTGCCGGCCGTCGATGACGGTCGCGATGTCGGGCACGCCGACGCCGTCGAGCAGCAGGTCCCGCTCCCGCCGCAGGTAGTCCATCGTGTTCGCCGCGAACGACTCGAGCTGCACCGACAGGCCCTCGCGCGCGGCGGCCTGGTCGGCCGCGACGGTCTCGGGGGTCTGCACGACGCCCTCCGCCACGAGCCGGTCGCCGTCGTGCACCGCGCCGCCGGTGATGCGCAGCGAGCGCCCCTCGCGCAGCGTCATGACGTCCGGGCCGAGGTCGTCGACCAGCGGGATGCCCGCGGACACCAGGATGTCCGGGCCGAGGTTCGGGTAGCGGCCCGACGTCGAGCGGGCGGCGTTCAGCACCGCCGCGGGCTGGCAGGCGACGAGCGCCTCGGCCGAGACCCGGTCGATGTCGACGTGGTCGATCACCGCGATCTCCCCGGGCCGCAGCCGCTTGGTCAGCGACTTCGTGCGGGGGTCGACCCGGGCCGGGCCGACGAGCTCGCCCCCGGGGGGCGCGGCGGGGCGTCTACGCGAGGGCAGGAGTTTCATCGGTGTTCATCGTGCCACGCTTCCCTGCTCCAGAAGCTCCGCTGCGTGCGCACGCGCCGCGTCGGAGTCCTCCTGGCCGGACAGCATGCGCGCGAGCTCGCGGACCCGGTCGTCGCCCGTGACCTCGCGCACGTCGGAGGCGGTCACGGCACCGTCGCGGGACTTCGTCACGACCAGGTGGCGGTCCGCGAAGGCGGCGACCTGCGCGAGGTGCGTGACGACCAGGACCTGGGAGTTCCGCGCCAGAGCGGCCAGGCGGCGGCCGACCTCCGTCGCCGCGCGGCCCCCGACGCCCGCGTCGACCTCGTCGAAGACGAACGTCCCCGGCCGGTGCTCGCCCTGGTCGGGCGACGTGGCGAGCGCCACCTCGAGCGCGAGCATCACGCGCGAGAGCTCGCCCCCGGAGGCCCCCCGGCCCAGCGGGCGCGCGGGCGCACCGGCGTGCGCGACCAGGAGCATCTCCACGACATCTCCACCGTGCGGACCCAGCTCGGACGCAGGCTCGACCCGCACCTCGAGGGACGCACCGGCCATCGCGAGGCCGGCGAGCTCCGCGGACACGGACTCGGCCAGCCGCGCACCGGCCTCCCGGCGGGCCTCCCCGACGCGGCGGGCCAGGTCGGCCAGACGGGCGTCGAGGGCGTCGCGCTGGCCGGCGAGCGCCGTGACGCGCTCGTCGCCGTCACCGATCTCGAGCAGCCGCCGGCCGCCCTCGTCCGCCCAGCGCAGCACCGCCTCGACGTCCTCGCCGTAGGACCGCGTGAGGGACGCGAGCTCCGCGCGGCGCGCCTGCGCCGTGTCGAGGCGCAGCGGGTCGGCCTGCAGGTCCTGGAGGTACGACGACAGCTCCGTGGCGGCGTCCGCCAGGAGGTACCCCGCCTCGGCCACCCGGTCGCGCAGCTCGGCGAGGCGGCCGTCGTGCGCGCCCGCGCCGTCCAGCAGCCGGCGTGCGTGCTCGACGGCCCCGGCCGCCGTGGCGGCGTCGTCCACCGCGTCGTCGTCGCCCACCAGCGCGGCATGGGCCCCGGACGCGGCCGCGCGCAGGTCCTCCGCGTGCTCCAGCCGCTCGATCTCCGCCGCGAGCTGGACGTCCTCCCCCGGCTGCGGGTCGACGCGCTCCACCTCCGCCAGCCCGAGCCGCAGCAGCTCCGCCTCCCGTGCGAGGTCCTGGCGCCGCGCCGTCAGGTCGTCGATCGTGGCCTGCAGCCGGGCGCGCTCCGCCCACGCCTCGCGGTACCGGCCGAGCAGCTCCTGGTGGGCCGCACCGGCGAACGCGTCGAGCGCCTCCCGCTGGTGCGCGGGCGACCGCAGGCGCGCCTGGTCCTGCTGGCCGTGCACGGTCACGAGGTGCTCCGCGAGCTCCCCCAGCACGGCCTGCGGCACGGACCGGCCGCCGAGGTGCGCGCGGGACCGGCCCGGGGCGTCCTCCGTCGGCGCCGTCACGGTGCGCACGAGCACGAGCCCGCCGTCGTCGTCGAGCGCGGCGCCCGCCTCCTGCGCGCGCGCCAGCACCGGCGACCCCGCCGCGACGAGCACCCGGCCCTCGACGACCGCCTGCGCAGCGCCGGTGCGGACGGTCGCGGGGTCGGCCTTGCCGCCCAGCAGCAGGTCGAGACCGGTGAGCACCATCGTCTTGCCGGCGCCGGTCTCGCCGGACAGCACGGTCAGCCCCGGGTGCAGCCGCACCTGGGCGCCGGTGATCACGCCGAGGTCGCTGATGGAGATCTCCTCGAACACCGGTCAGCTCCCGTCCGCGCCGCGGGTGCCGGGCGCACCGGGAGAACCAGGCGCACCGGGAGAGCCGGTCAGGTCGCCGTCGCCGGAGCGGGTCGGCGCGTCCGGTGGTGCCCCGTCCGCCCGGAGCGCGTCCTCGGGCCGGGGGCCGGCGTCGTGCCGGAGCGGGCCGTGCTCGTGCGGGCCGCGCTCGTGCGCGCGGCCCCGCCAGCCGGCGACCGGCAGCGCGAACTTGTTGACCAGGCGGTCCGTGAACGGCGCCGGCGTCAGACGCGCCAGCCGCACCGGCACGGGCGACCGGCGGACCTCCACGCGCGAGCCCGCCGGGACGTCGATGCGGCGGCGCCCGTCGCACACCAGCACCGCGGGCGACGGGGAGCGCGTCAGCACCTCGACGGCGACGACGCTGCGCGGGCCCACGACGAGCGGGCGCGCGAACAGGGCGTGCGCGGACAGCGGGACGACGATGAGGCTGTCGACCTCCGGCCACACCACCGGGCCCCCGGCGGAGAACGCGTGCGCGGTGGACCCGGTGGACGTCGCGAGCACCACGCCGTCGCACCCGAACGTCGACAGCGGCCGGTCGTCGACCTCGATGACCACCTCGACCATGCGCGCCGGCTCGGCCTTCTCCAGCGCGGCCTCGTTCAGCGCCCACGACGTCAGCGGGTCCGCCCGGCCGGGGACCTGCACCTGCACCTGCAGGGTGGTCCGCTCCTCGACCGTGTAGTCCCCCGCCGCGATGCGGCGCACGGCCTCCTTGATGTCGTCCCGCTCGCTCTCCGCGAGGAACCCGACGTGGCCGAGGTTGATCCCGAGCAGCGGCACGCCGGCTCCGCGTGCGAGCTCCGCCGCGCGCAGGATCGTCCCGTCGCCGCCGAGGATCATCGCGAGCTCGATGTCGTGGAACGCCATCCCGGGGACGTCCTCCCCGGCGAGGACGGGCGTGAACCCGGCCGCCGACAGCGCGGCGGCGGCCTCCTCGGTCGCCGTCACCGCCTCGGGCCGCCCGCTGTGCGTGACGACCAGGACCCTCCTGCTGCTCATGCCCCTGCACCCTCTCCGTCGTCCACGACCTCGTGCACCCGCGCGGCCAGGCGCTCGCCCACGAGGCCCGCCGGGCCCCGCCGCAGGTGCAGGAAGTACTCCACGTTGCCGCTCGGGCCGGGCAGCGGGCTGCGGGCCACGCCGAGCACCGCGAGACCGAGGTCGCCCGCCGCGGCGGCGACGTCGAGCACCGCCTGCGCGCGCTGCCCGGGCGACCGCACCACGCCACCGGCGCCGAGCCGCTCCCTCCCGACCTCGAACTGCGGCTTGACCAGCAGGATCAGGTCGGCGGCCGGCGCCGCGACCGCCACCAGGCCGGGGAGCACCAGCCGGAGCGAGATGAACGAGAGGTCGCCCACCACGAGCCCCGGCGCCGGCTCGACGTCGCCCGGGGCGAGGTACCGGACGTTGACGCCCTCGCGGGCCTCCACCCGCGGGTCCGCGCGCAGCCGGTCCACGAGCTGCCCGTGCCCGACGTCCACCGCGACCACCCGGCGCGCTCCCCCGCGCAGCAGCACGTCGGTGAACCCGCCGGTGCTCGCGCCCGCGTCCAGGCAGTCGCGACCGGTGACGTCCACCTCGAAGGCGGTGAGCGCACCCAGCAGCTTGTGCGCACCGCGCGACGCCCAGTCGTCGTCCGGCGTCCCGTCACCGACGACCTCCGGCCGCTGACCGTCCGCGAGCGGCAGCGCGGGCCTGCGGACGGCGGCGCCGTCCACGACCACGCGGCCGGCGGCGATCAGCTCTGCCGCGTGCCGGCGCGACCGGGCGAGCCCGTCGCGCACCAGCGCGGCGTCGACACGCGTCGCCACGCGCCTCAGCCCTCCGCGTCGGCGAGGCGGTCCTGGAGGGCGGCGTGGACGGCGTCGAAGACGGCGAGCTGCTCACGCAGCCCCAGCCCGGTGACGTCGGTCAGGCGCGACAGCGCCTCGTCCACCACCTGGTCGCCCGTCGGCTCCACGAGTCCCACTCTCCATCCACCGGTGCTGACGTGCCCCCGCCTCCGTCAGGCTACCGGCCTGCTCCGACGCCGGCCGCCTGCCCCGGACCGACACGCAGCTCCGGGACGGAGCCCGGGTCGACCGCCCGCCCGGCGTCGGCAGACTCCCACGCTGCCGCGCACGCCGCCCGCACCAGGTCGATGCCCGCGGGAGACGACCCGAGGTCGAGCCGGCCGTCCACCACGCGCGCCGCGGCCTCGCCGCAGGTCCACCACCCCTCGCCGCCGGGAACCGGCGCGGGGTGCGGGACCAGGAGCCCGCCGAGGTCCGCCGCGATGAAGTGGGGACGCAGCCCCGCGGGCGCGAGCACGTCGTCCCGCGCCGTGCTGACGCCCGTCAGCACGTGCAGCCCGTCGAACCCGCCCGACCGGGCGCCCGCCAGGTCGGTGTCGAGGCGGTCGCCGACCACCAGGGCCGCGCGGGCACCGGCGCGCTCGACCGCCATCTCGTACATGGTCGACGCCGGCTTGCCCGCGCTGTCCGGGACGACGCCGGTGGCCGCCGTGACCGCGCCCACGAGCGCGCCGTTCCCGGGCGCGAACCCGCGGGCGGTCGGCAGGCTCTTGTCGAGGTTGCTCGCCACGAACCAGGCGCCGCCGGCCACGGCGTACGCCGCCTCCGCCAGCTGGGCCCAGCCGAGCTCGGGCGCGAAGCCCTGCACGACGGCGTCGGGCCGGTCCTCCGCGGACGTCACGACCGTGAAGCCCGCCTCCCGCACCGCGGTCAGCAGGCCCGCGCCGCCCACCACGAGGACCGTGGCGCCACGCTCCAACCGGGTGGCCAGCAGCGACGCCGCGGCCTGCGCCGCCGTCATCACCTCGTCCGGCCGCGTCGGGATGTCCAGGGACGTGAGCTGCTCGGCCACGGACTCCGGCTCCCGCGACGCGTTGTTCGTCACGAACACCAGGCGCATGCCCGCGGCGCGCGCACCGGCGAGCCCGGCCGACGCCCCGTCGATGGGCTCGTGCCCCCGGTACGCGACGCCGTCCAGGTCGACGAGGGCCAGGTCGTAGCGCTCGGCCAGCGGGATGTCGCTGCCGAGCAGGCGTGCGTCGGTCACTCGTCCTCCGTGTCGGGCTCGGGGGTCGCCGCGTCGGCGGCCCCGGCGGGCTGGTCCGGCTCGACCCCGACCGCAGACTCGTCGGTGACGCCCTCGACCTCGTCGTCCTCCTCGAGGTCGAACACGACGACGTCCTCGTCCGGCTCGGGGTCCGCGACCTGCGCCATCAGCGCCGCGGGGACCGCGGCCTCGGCGGCGTCGGCCTCCGCGGTGCGGCCGGCTGCCCGCAGCGCCTCGGCCCGCGCCTGGACGACCCGGGCGCCCAGGACCGTCCGCACCGTCCCCGTCGCGATCCCCGACAGGGCCGCGAGGGCCGCGTCGGGGTCGCCCATGTCGAGCCGTGCCCCGCTGACCACCATCGCCAGCTCCACCCGGCCCTGCACGTCGAGCTGCTCCGCCTCGGGCTCGGCCGCGAGGGCGATCGCACGCTCGGGCCTCCCCAGGCCGCGCTCGCAGTCGGCCATCACGGCGAGGTGCTCCGACGACCCGTTCAGGCGCCGGACCGTGCGCAGCTCCCGCAGCGCCTCGGCGAAGCGGCCGGTCCGGTACGCCGCCAGACCGGCGGCCTCCCGCACCACGTCCACCCGGCCGCCGTGCCGCACCGCGGCCTGGGCGTGCTCGTACGCGAGCTCCGGGTCGACGTCGAGCAGCCGCCCGGTCATGACGAGGTGACGCCCGACGACGAACGCGTTGTCCTTGCTCAGGGTCCGCAGCCGCGCCCGGACCTCGCGGTCGAGCTGGCTGAACTCCACGTCGTCCGGGATGTCCGGGCCGTACACCCGGACGGGCTGGGGCGGTCGGGTGTCCCGCTGGTCGTCCCCGCGGTGCGGTCCACGACGCAGAGGCCGCCGCTCGTCCGAGCCACCCGGGCCCCGACGCTCGCCGTCGAACCCGCGACGACCCTCCCGCGGTCCACCGCGGTCGTCCCGGCCCCCGACCCGGTCACCCCGCGCACCGCCTCGGGGGTCACCGAACCCGGGCCGACCACCGCGCTCGTCACGCCGAGCACCCTCGTCACGACCGAACCCACCGGGACGACCAGCCCGCGCGCCACTCCGGGGGTCACCGAACCCGGACCGACCACCGCGCTCGTCACGCCGAGCACCCTCGTCACGACCGAACCCACCGGGACGACCAGCCCGCGCGCCACTCCGGGGGTCACCGAACCCGGACCGACCACCGCGCTCGTCACGCCGAGCACCCTCGTCACGACCGAACCCACCGGGACGACCAGCCCGCGCGCCACTCCGGGGGTCACCGAACCCGGACCGACCACCGCGCTCGTCACGCCGAGCACCCTCGTCACGACCGAACCCACCGGGACGACCAGCCCGCGCGCCACTCCGGGGGTCACCGAACCCGGACCGACCACCGCGCTCGTCACGCCGAGCACCCTCGTCCCGACCGAACCCACCGGGACGACCACCCCGCGCACCGTCGTTGCGCGCCCGGTCGCCGCCCGGGGCGGAGCCGTCCTGGTCCCGTCGTCGCCCGCGCTCCTGCCAGGTGCCACGCGGCCGGTCGCCGCTCTCGGAGCCACGACGGACGTCGCCACGATCGCCGCCGGCACGGGCACCGCCGCCCCGCCGGTCGTCCCCATCGCGCCGGAACCCACCGGACGCGCCTGAGCTGTCCCGGCGCGAGCCGTCACGCCCCGCGCCGTCCCGGTACCCGCCTCGTGCCTCGTCGCGCGAGCCGCGCGCATCACGGCGAGGACCTCCCCAGCCGGTGCCGGCCCCGCGCCCCTCACCCGTCCCGGACGGCCGACGCGCGCCACCGCGGTCGTCCCGACCTGAGCCGTCCCGCGCGCGGTCGCGTGTGAACCCGCCACCCGGTCGCGAGGAGCGCTCCCCCGCGAACCCGTCGGCGCGATCGCCACGGTCACGGCCCGCACCGGCCCGCTCACCTCGGTACCCACCACGCGACGAGTCACCCGCACCACGCGACGACTCACCCCGGTACCCACCACGCGACGAGTCCCGGTAGCCCTCGCTCGAACGGCTGCCGCGGTCACCCTGAGCCCCGCGACCCGATCGACCGCCCCGGTCGGATCCGCCCCACGACCCGCGCCCCGCGCTGCCGTCGGCCGACGGACGCCCGCCACGCTCGAACCCGTCGCGCCCGCGCGGAGCGTCGTTGCCCCCGCCCACGGCCCGCGAACCCGCGTACCCGCCGCGCGCACCGCCGCTACGGCCGCCGTCCTCGGCCTGCCCTCGTCCGCGCTGCCCCGCCACCCGCGGAGCGCGCGCCGGCCGTGCCCCGCCCGCGGGGCGTGCACCGTTCCGGTTGCCGTAGCGCCCGACGCCACCGCCGCGGCGATCGCCCTCGTCCGCCGAACGCGTCCCGCGCTCGTCGCTGCTCATGTCCTGCGTCTCCTCGTCATCCGACCGTTGACCATCGTCTCATCCAGCCACGCCCGTCCCCACATCCGGCCCCAGCCTGGGGACCATCGACCGTCACGTCACCTGGTCACCACCCGCCGGCCGCCTGGACCAGGACATGGCCCGGTGCCACCACCCACACCGGGCACCCCCATCCCGAGTGCCGACGGCACCCCCGAGCCACGAACGACCGGCGGCGACCGAGCGACCGATGATCGCCGGCTCGAGCCACCCGAGAGCGGCCACCGTCCATCGCAGGACCCCGCGCTCGCGAGCCGGGTCCGTCCGTCGAGGTTGCTGTAGATGCGGGGTTGCGAGTCGGCGGTTTCAGGCGGCGGTTGCAA